>CAZAYR010000072.1:3180-13195 GCA_964489365.1 uncultured Salinarchaeum sp. | reverse complement strand
GAACCTTCTCCGCGAATGCCCCGTGGTCGTCGCCGGTCGCCCAAACGAACGGCATGATCAGGTCTCCCGTCGGGACGATGCGTTCGAGTTCGAGCTCCATGGGCGAACCCGATAGCACTTCACCGAGCTGGAACTCCGTGGCTGGAATGGAGAACTCCAAGATGACGCTCATATCAAGCCCAGGAAGTGCCGGTCATGTATCGGTTCCCCCGAAGAGACTCCTCGTGTCTGCTTTTGGGACAAGGACTGCGCTCCATTCCTCACTCACCCTCGGAACGGGATGCGAAACGTGTTGATGTTCACCTTCAGACCGCTACTCCCCGAATCGCGAATTGCCTCAAAGGACCGAATCCGCCGGAATGTCAAAATCGAGGTCACCCACAGATCGACGAGAAACCGGATGCCACCTCCCGGATTTGAACCGGGGACGGCTCGATCTTCAGTCGAGTGCTCTCCCAGTCTGAGCTAAGGTGGCCCGGACAGAGATCCGTCGATGCCCCCAAAAAGGATTTCGAATCCTCGGATGGCGGGAGGAAAAGCAGGACGACGGGACGGTGTGTCGACCCTCCCGTCGTACACCTGGCAGGTCTGCCCGTGGGAGCGCTTCACCGATCGCGGCCGATCGGGCGTGTCACCTCGGAGGACTCCGAGGTCGTCAGAAACATACGGTAAGAGATGCTTAAACGTTTTGCAAGTATGCCGTTGAGTGTACTTACATCCATTAAATTGTATAATCTACTCCGGAATGGTCAATACCGACTATTCGATCGAAAGATTCCCCCCATCCGACTCGCCTTCCGGCCATTCGATCTCGAACTCGATACTGAGCTCGCCCGCATCGGCTGCGCCCTCGCGTTCGACCTTGACCTCGAACGTCGGCGAGGCCGGCGGATCGAGGGTCACGGACTGCTCGCCGCGTTGCAGCGAGATGGGTTCGTCGTTGGCGAGCCGTTCGGCCACGCGCTCCAGATATGCGGCGATCTCCTGACGGGACTGTCGTCGCTCGGTTTCGAACAGGACTTCTTCCGGCATAGGGAGGATAGGCCGTGAACGGCCTTAAACCCGCGCTCACTCGGCTTCGTAGTCGTAGCTGTCCCGTGCGGTCTCCGGCGTCACCTTCCCGGCCGCGAGATCGCGTTCGATCGCGGCCGGATCCCGCGCGAGCGGATCGCCGAACCCGCCACCCCCCGGCGTGTGGATGCTGACGACCGTCCCGTCCCCGACCGCATGGGTCGATTTCGGATCGATC
Source organism: uncultured Salinarchaeum sp. (assembly GCA_964489365.1). GTDB lineage: Archaea > Halobacteriota > Halobacteria > Halobacteriales > SKNY01 > SKNY01. Next base: position 11,946 of record CAZAYR010000072.1, on the reverse strand, counting down.
CGGATCCGCTCGTCCCCATCGAGCAGATAATCCGCGCCGGGTGCCCCGTCCTCGCCCCCGGCGAGGCCGTACGGCCGGATGCGACGCCGCTCGGCCAGGACGCTACAGGTCGCCCGATGGCCGAGGACCTCGATGTCCCGACGGACCCCGAGCCCGCCTCGAAACTCGCCGGCCCCGCCGGAATCGGGGCGCAACGCGTACCGACGGACACGTAGCGGATACGCGGTCTCGAGGACCTCCGCGGGCGTGTTCAGCGTGTTCGTCATGTGGATCTGGACGCCGTCGATCCCGTCCTTGTCCGGGCGCCCGCCGAACCCGCCCGGTTGGGTCTCGTAGAAGGTATACTCCCCGTCGTCGGTCGGATCGATCCCGCCGAACGTGAGGTTGTTCATCGTCCCCTGGCACGCCCCCGCGACCCGCGCCGGGTCATGTTGGGCCATCGCGCCGAGGACCACGTCGACGATCCGTTGGGAGGTCTCGAGGTTGCCCCCCACGACCGCGGCCGGCGGCTCCGCGTTCACGATGGTTCCGCTGGGGGCCTCGATCGTGATCGGGCGATAACACCCCGCGTTGGCGGGAATATCCGGATCGGTGACCGTCCGGATCGCGTAGTACGTCGCCGAGGCGGTGACCGCCTCGACGGCGTTGATCGCCCCCTCGGTCTGGGGGGCACTCCCCGCGAAATCCACCGTGAGGGACTCGTTCGCGACCCGTAGCTCGACGGCGACCGGCAGGTCCTGGTTGCCGTGGCCGTCGCTCTCGATCACGTCCTCGAATCGGTAGCTGCCGTCGGGGATCTCCCCGAGCTCCGCCCGCATCCGGCGCTCGGCGTACTCCTTGATCGCTTCCCTGGCCGCCACGACGGTTTCGCGGCGATGGCGGGCCACGAGTTCGTGGAGGCGTTCGACCCCGGTGTGGTTCGCGGCCAGCTGGGCGCGGAGATCGCCCCGGCGTTCGTCCGGCGCGCGGCAGTTCGCCAGCACCAGGTCCATGAGTTCGTCGTCGAACGTGCCCTCGCGGACGAGCCGGACCGGCGGGATCCGCAGCCCCTCCTCGTAGATCTCGCTCGCCTCGGCCGCGACGCTCCCCGCGCGAGCGCCCCCGACGTCGGCATGATGGGCCCGGTTCGCGACGAATCCCAGGAGGTCGCCCTCGAGACAGACGGGAGTGATCAGCGTGAGATCGGGGAGGTGGGCCCCGCCGCGGAAGGGGTCGTTCACCATGATCCCGTCGCCCGGCGCAAGCTCGTCGACGGGGTAGGCCTCGATCGCCGCCGCGACCGAGAACGGCATCGCGCCCAGGTGGACGGGGATATTCTCGGCCTGGCTGAGCATCTCCCCGCCGGGGTCGAAGACCGCACACGAGCAGTCCCGCCGCTCCTTGATATTTGGGGAGTAGGCCGACCGCACGAGCGTCGCGTTCATCTCCTCGGCGACCGCCGCCAATCCGTTGCGCACCACCGCCTGGGTGACCGGGTCGACCGTCATCCCGCGGCCTCCGTCTCGATCACGAGCGTGCCGTGGCCGTCGACCCGGGCCGACTGGGACGGGTGCACGAGCGCCGTACTCTCGGTCCCTTCGAGGACGAGCGGGCCTTCGAACTGCTCGCCCGGCGCCAAGGTCGCCCGGCGGCGGACGGTCGTCTCGCGGGTCCCGCCGGGAAACCAGACCTCCCGGGTGCGCGGGTCCGGGTCCTCCGGGCGATCCGTTTGAGTCAGTGACGGGGACTCGACCTCCCCTCGTGCCCGGAGCCGGACGGTGACCAGTTCCAGCGGCTCGTCCCGGGCAGCGTATCCGTAACGGCGCGCGTGACCCTCGTGAAAGCGCTCGGCGATCTGCGCTTTCGTCCCCTCGTCGAACGTCTCCGGGACCGGAACCTCGACCGTGAACGACTGCCCGCGGTAGCGCAGATCGAGATATCGCTCGGAGTCGATCGCCGACGGTGCCATCCCGGCCGCCCGCAACCGCGACTGTCCCTCGTCGGCGAAGCCAGCGAAGATGTCCGCGAGCGCGTCGGGGTCGACCTCGTCCCACGGCCGCACGCGGGACGTGCTGAAATCGTGGACCAGATCTGCCAGGACCAACCCGAGGGCCGAGAGCACCCCGGCCGTCCGGGGCACTAGGACCTCCGGCACGTCCAGGCGCTCGGCGAGCCCCGAGGCATGGAGCGGCCCGGCGCCGCCGAAGGCCACCAGCCCGAACGCGCGGGGATCGTGGCCGCGTTCGACGGTGACGACGCGGAGGGCCCGTTCCATGTTGGCGTTGGCGACCCGGACGATCCCCGCGGCGGCCTCGGTTGGCGACAAATCGAGGGGCTCGGCGATCTCCTCCTCGATGGCCGTCCGCGCGCCGGCGACGTCCGGGGTCCGCGCGGCCGGCAACAAGATCCCGGGATCGATCCGCCCGAGCACCGCATGGGCGTCGGTCACCGTCGGCCGCGTGCCGCCGCGGCCGTAGCAGACCGGCCCGGGGTTCGCCCCGGCGCTTTTGGGCCCGACCCGGAGCGCCCCGCCATCGTCGATCCAGGCGATCGAGCCGCCGCCGGCCCCGATGGTGTGGACGTCGACCATCGGCACGCCGACGGGATAGCCGCCGACGGTTCCTTCCGTGGACGTCACCGGCGCCCCATCCCGGACCAGGGAGACGTCACAGGACGTCCCGCCCATGTCCATTGTGATAACGTCCGCGTGGTCGGCCAGCCGCGCCAGGTGGGCCGCACCCTGCACCCCGGCAGCCGGCCCCGAGAGGAGCGTGTTGATCGGGCGTGCCCTGGCGTCCGCCGCGGGGATAATCCCGCCGTTCGACTGCATCAAACGCAACGGGGCGCCCACGTCGCGATCGGCCAGCCCGGACTCGACCCGGCCGAGGTAGCGATCCATCACCGGTTTGAGGGCGGCGTTCAGAGCGGTCGCGAGCGTGCGCTCGTACTCGCGGATCTCGGGGAGCACGACGCTGGAACGGGAGACCGCGAGGTCCGGATACGTCTCGGCGACGGCATCGGCGAGTCGTTCCTCGTGGGTCGCATTCTCGAATGCAAATAGTAAGGAGATGGCGACGCTCTCGATCGCATCTTCGTCGAGGGCCGCGAGGGCCTCCTCGATCGCCCCGTCGGTCAGCGGCGTCTCGATCCCGCCGCGTGCGACGATCCGCTCGCGGACCGGATGGCGGCGCCCGCGGGGGACGATCGGCGCCGGTTTCTCGGTCCCGAGATCGTACAGGTCCGGCCGGTCCCCCCGGCCGATCTCCAGCACGTCACGGAAGCCCTCGGTCGTGAGGAGCGCCGTGTCGGCCCACTCGCGCTCGAGGACCGCGTTCGTGGCGACGGTGGTGCCGTGGGCGAGAAAAGAGATCTCCCCGGTCGTGAACGGTTCGAGGCCATCGAACACGCCGGCGTCCGGGCGATCGGGCGTGGAAGGGACCTTCCGGACCGTGAGTTGCCCGTCGGCCACCGCGACGACGTCCGTGAACGTCCCCCCGACGTCGACCCCGACGCGACGTTCCATGGGGGAAGGGTCCAACTCGCGCCCATAACCGTTGTGGCTCGGTCACGGCGCGTGCGCTACACTATCTGGGCGGTGTCGGTCCGATGCTCGACGAAGGCCGCGAAGTCGTCGGCGAACGCCTCGACTTCCGCCCAGTCGGTCAACTCGACGTCGTGGGAATGATCGATCTCGGGGAGCTGGCGCTTGGCGATCCGTTTCATCATCAGACGCTTCACGAACCCGTATTTGGAGTACCGGAGTGCCCCGCCGAAGAGCCCGATGCGATCCGGATTCCAGCCCGTCTCCTCGAGCAGCGTGTCGACGTAGGTCGCCGCCTGCGCGCGGCCCTCCGCGGTCGCGGACGACAGCGAGATCTGGAAGAATCCGGTCGGCCGTTCGGCAAGGGCATCCCGGTGGGTCTCCAGGAACGATGTCACCGAGGACTGGTGGCGGCCGACGTGGATCGACGCGCCGACGAGGACTGCGTCGAACCGGGCCAGCGCGACCTCGCCGTCCCGAACGATGTCGTGTACCGTCACCGCGTGTCCGCGGTCCTCCAGCGTGGTGCCGATGCGGTCGGCCACCGCCGCCGTCTGTCCCTCGCCGGTCGCGTAACTCACGAGGATCCGGCTCATGGGCGAAGCTAGTCTCCTCGCGACTCCATGAAGCTATGGTCGGTCACTCGAAATACGAGCGCAGGATCGTCCCGAACCCCGTTGCGCCGATGACGAAGGAGATGAGCCCGCCGATGCCGGTGAGAACGAGGGCGCCATTGAGCCCCGCTGCGACGAGCAGCGGTTTCAGCCAGCCGTCCCCCCGGTCCACCAGGCGGTCCGCGATCGCGAGGTAGGCCACGACCGAGCCGACCGCCCAGATGAGCCAGGCCACGAGCCCGAGCGGGATCGCGATCACGAGCCCGACGATCGTGATGGCGAGGAGGATCGCCACGACGACGATCAGCACGAGGCTGATCACGCCGTAGATGAACGATCCGACGGGATCGTCCACCACGGCCCCCATCTTGGCCTCGGTGAACTCCGGGGCGATCGCGACGAGGATCGCCCCGAGCACGAGGGTGGTCAGGAACGCGCCGACGGCACTCCCGGTGACACCCTGTCCCCAGGTGATCTCCAGGCCCGGGGTCTCCACGAACGCGAGTATCGCCACAGACCGGGTCATGCGGGACGCTTCGACCCCCGCCGTATAGTTACTCGTGGTTGGCCGCCGTCACGCCTATTGACCTTGCCCTCGTGAGCGGGTTATGACCACGACGGCGGAGCTGGCCGAATTCGTCCGGGAGGTATCATACGCGGAACTCTCGTCGGACGTCCGGGAGGAGCTCAAAAAACGGGTCCTCGATTCCGTCGGCATCGGCATCGGTGCGATCGGGGCGGATCCGATCGAGGCGGTGGGCGCCACGGTGACGTCCCACGATCGCGACGGGCCCTGCGATCTCTGGGGCCGCGAGACGACCGTCGGCCCGGCGCACGCAGCGATGTACAACACCGCGCTGACCCGGTATCTCGACTTCATGGACTCGTTTCTCGCCCCGGGCGAGACGCCCCATCCCAGCGACAACATCGCCAGCGTCATCGCGGCCGGCGAGCTCGTCGACGCCTCCGGCACGGAACTGCTCGAGGCCATCGGGGTGGCCTACGAGGTCCAGGGCGAGCTCGCCTGGAACGCGCCGGTCCGCGATCGGGGGTTCGACCACGTGACCCATACCGTCATCTCCGCGGCCGCCGGGGTGGGCAAGGTGCTCGGGCTCGAGCACGAACAGCTCCGCCACGCCATCGGGATCGCCGGGACGGCCCACAACGCCCTCCGGGTCACCCGGACCGGCGGGATCAACGAGTGGAAGGGGATCGCCTCGGCGAACGCCGCCCGCAATGCGGTGCACTCGGCCCTGCTTGCCCGGAACGGGATGGAAGGACCCGTCAACCTCTTCGAGGGCCAGAAGGGCTGGCAGGAGGTCATCGCGGGCACGGAGTTCGCGGTCGATCTCGATCCCGGGTGCACGCGGGTGTTCGATACCATGACCAAGCGGTACGTGGCCGAGACCTACGCCCAGTCGGCCGTCGAGGGCATCATCGAACTCGCCGAACGGGAAGAGGTCGATCCCGAGACCGTCGAGGAAATCCGCCTGGATACCTTCGCCGGGGCGAAGCTGATCATCGGCGGGGGCGAGGGCAGCCGCTACGAGGTCGAGACGAAGGCCCAGGCCGATCATTCGTTGCCGTACATGCTCGCGGCAGCACTGATCGACCGTGAGATGACCAACGACGCCTACGAGCCCGAGCGGATCACCCGGCCGGACGTGCAATCCTTGCTACAGACCGTCGAGGTCGAGGAGGACCCCGCGCTGACCGAGCGCTTCGAGGCCGGGGAGATGCCCGCCCGTCTCGAGGTCGAGCGTGCCGACGGGACCGTCCACCGCATCGAGAAGGACGCGTTCAGCGGCCACCCCACGGATCCGATGACCTGGGACCAGATCGAATCAAAGTTCGCACGGATGACCGAAACCCGGTACGACGCGGAGCGGCGCCAGCGAATCGTCGACACCGTGCGCACGCTCGAGGAGCATGACGTCGACGCGCTCGTGGGCCTGCTCGAATGAGGCGGGCGAGCACTTAGGGCCGACCAGGACATAGCGACGTCCTACCATGGCCTCCCCCGACCGGCCGTTCGACTTCCTGCATCGCAACGACCGCCCGGACAAGCCCCGGGATCGCGGGATCACCGAGATCCGCGGGCCGTACTACGATCCGATGGGTCCTCGGGAACTCCGGGATATCCTCGAGACCATGGGCTGGTACGTGGACATCTACAAGTTCAGCGGCGGGTCGTTCGCGCTGATGCCCGAGGAGGCGGTCCGGGAGCTGATCGACATCTGTCACGAGTACGACGTGAAGGTCTCGACGGGCGGCTTCGTGGAGAACGTCCTCGTCCGCGACAACGACAAGGTCGATCGATACTTCGAGGAGGCCGCGCGCCTCGGCTTCGACATCGTCGAGCTTTCGAGCGGCTTCCTGGCAATCGATCCCGACGACATGGTGGCGATGACCGAGAAGGTCGTGGCGGAGTACGACATCGCCCCCAAGCCGGAGATCAACGTCCAGTTCGGGGCGGGCGGCGCCACCGATCCGGACATCCTCGAGGAACAGGGCCAGCAGAGCCCGGAACAGGCCATCGAGGAGGGCGAACGCCACCTCGAGGCCGGCGCGGAGTTGCTCATGGTCGAGGCCGAAGGGATCACAGAGGAGGTCAACGAGTGGCGGACCGACGTCGCCTACCAACTCGCCAACGAGCTGGGCACCGAGAACTGCGTCTTCGAGGCGCCTGGCCCCGAGATGTTCGAGTGGTACGTCAAGAACTTCGGGCCGAACGTGAACCTCTTCGTCGACAACTCCCAGATCGTCGAGCTAGAGTGTATGCGGTCGGGCCTGTGGGGCAAGGCGACGACGTGGGGCCGGACCGCGACGTACGACGCGGAGTGACTATCCACCGGCGTTCGTTCGCCGCTCGGCGGCGCGGCCGAATCCGTTGCGCGCCTCCTCGGCGAGTTCGCTCGCGCGCTCCAGTTGGGAGACGCTCGCGTCACCCGATTCCAGTAACGTTTCGGCCTGTCGGAGCTTCGCGTATGCATCCGGGTCGAGCTCCTGCGATCGGTCTTCGGCGTCTGCCGGGATCCGCCAGGCCCCGAGGACGGCCTCGGTGGCAGCCAGCCGTTCCTCCATGGCCCGATGCGGGTATCCCCCGACCTGCCCGACGTTGCTAATCGTTTCGGCGATGTCGCCCAGTTTCTTCAAGGTCAGGCGGATGAACAGCCCACCGAGGAACGCCAGCCCGGCCGCGGACGTGTTGGCATCCAAACTCACCGCCTCCCCGCTCTCGCCCTCGATGGGAACGGTGATGACGTCACCACCGAGGATGACCGACGCGAAGAGGAAGACCCCGGCCCCCAGGGGCAACGCCGCGAGCAGGCGATAGCCGAGTCGCTTCACCTCGCCGACGGAATCTTTCGGTTCGAAGACGAGGCTGGTAGCCACATATACTCCGGCCCCGAGCAGCGCGTACAGGTAGACGCCGGAGGGGATGGTCACGAGAAGGTTGCCGTTGTCGAGTGACGGAGACACCCCCATTGGTTCAAGAATGTCGAGCCGGCCATTGATCGAGACGTCCACCGCCGCGATGATGGTGAACACGTAGAGGAACTCCAGCCCGATCCGCCCCCAATCGTCGTCGGCTGACCAAACGATCCCGATGCCGTGTTCGATGCGCCGTCGGATGTCCCCGAGCATCCCGGATGGCCGCTCCCGACTCATATCGCCACGGCCGCGCCCCGGTAGTTAAAATGGGGGGCCAATGTGGCCGAGGCGCAGTCGGCCGGGACGGTCGCCCAGAGCCGAACTGGCCCCGGCATACGTCGAGTTTCCGCTTGGGGATTCGCTGGGTTAGTCTTCCGGTGGTGGGAACGGCAAATAGGACCGCCACTTCTTCACGTAGCCGTCCGCGGTGTCGATGATAAACACCTGCGGAAAGTCGGTTTCGGTGCCATCCTGCAAGCGATGGTGCGTATCCACTTCGACGGCGAAGGAGGCACCGTCCTCCCAGACTCTGCGGACGGTAAGGCCAGGTCGTTCGACCACGTGTTCGAGGGCCCATTCGAGCGCCTGGCGGACGTGATCCCGGCCCCGGTACGCGGCTTGGGGATAGTGCGGGTCAATGAATACCCCGTCCTCGGCGTAATATTTCGCCACGGTCTCCGTGTCCCCCTGCTCGAAGGCGGCGAGGATGGCGTCGATGTGCTCCCGAGTAAACGGCTCGTCGCCCGGCTGAGCTGGCATTGGCTTTGTTGCTCCCAACGGGCATTGGCCGCCGGTCCATATTGGTTCCCGGGTCGCGTGTGAGTCACGCGCGGTAATATTATTCGGTCCGCCCGAGTGGATCGTGAACCCACGAGTCCGTCAATTGCTCACGTGGATTACGGCGTTTCATGTGTCGCCCCCTTTCGGAAATTCAGGTGCGCTACGTCCTGCCAACGGCGTGCTGCAATTCCTCGGTCGAGTCGGGATGGCGATTAAGCTCGAGCTGTTGACTCATTTCTCGACGACCTCCGGATGGCTGCCTCCACGAGAAGCGGGTCGCCACCCCGATCTGAAATATATTCCAGGCGAGAAGTGGTGGATGAATCTTCGGATTCCCCTCACGCGATCTCTCCGGATGTTCGGAATGCAATCGCAATCCGCTGCAGGCCGGCCCCACCGTATTTTGACCCGTCCGAC
>CAZAYR010000072.1:0-3170 GCA_964489365.1 uncultured Salinarchaeum sp. | reverse complement strand
CACCATGAGTGAACCGCTCGGTGAGGTCGCGTTCCTCGCGAATTCTGCGAACCGAGTCGACGTCCTTCGGATGCTTGCCAACGACGCTCAATCGCGGCGTGAACTCGTGGTCGTCACTGACGCCTCGCGCCCGACGGTCGGGCGCGTTCTCGGGGAGTTCGAACGGCGTAACTGGGTCGAGCGAACCGGCCAGCGATACGAGATAACACCCTTGGGGCGGATGGTGCTGAGCGCCTTCACCGACGTCCTCTCGGCCATGGAAACCGAGTTGAAGCTACGAAGCGCCGTCGAGTGGATTCCCACCGAGGAGATAGGGTTCGACATCGAGGTATTTACTGACGCAAACGTCTCGACGCCCGAGCCGGGCTCTTCTCACCAACCCATCAATCGTTTCATCGAGCTCGCAGCGAAGGCAGACTCGGCTCGGGGCTTCGGTATCGCCACCCTGGCACCCAAGAGTGCGGAAACGCTCTTCGAGAAGGCCGGCGCAGGCATGGAGACCGAGATTATCTATCCGTCTACCGTTCTCGAGGCGAACCTGCTGTCGACGCCAGAGGTCGCAAGCGATGCGGTCGCCAAGGGCACACTCCACCCGATGGTCCACGAGGATCTCCCATGTGGTCTCTATATCTTCGACAATCGAGTGATCATTGCCGGCTATAACCGAGACACAGGCGTCCTGCGAGTGGTCCTCGATATCGAGGACCCTCCCGCCCTCGAATGGGCCGATACGCTCTACTCCAAATATCGCCGGGAGGCCGATCCATTCAACCCGGAGAATCTCTGGGACCCGACCCTGGAGAACCATTCGGTCGGGAAGGAGTAGATCGAGGGGGTTGCCGGGGAATACTTGACAAACGGCTCTGCCCCACCGGAACTCGTGTCTGGAGTACTGTGTCAGACTGCGGTGTTCACATGGTGAGCATGAGTACGCGGTGCACTCGATCAGCCCATGCCATGTTATAACATCCCATCCCATGCTCGAATGGACCCTATGTCCACGAGCAAACAATCTCCTGTTAACGTCGTCGAAGGCGTGTACGAGGCAGTCGGAGAGGGCGACCTCGACCGAGTGATCGCCTCCCTCGATGAAGACGTCACTTGGATCGAACCTCAGGGGGGAACGTACGGCGGCACGTACCAGGGGGCTGATGAGGTGATGGAGAACCTGTTCGCTGAGCTCGGTGAGGAGTGGGACGAATTCAGTGTCGAGCCGGAACGATTCGTCGTAAGCGGCGAGACGGTTGTTGCCCTAGTCAGACACCATGGGATCCACGCGAGCACAGGTCAACGGTTCGAGGCCCCCATCGCGGACGTGTGGGACCTGGAGAACGGGCAGATCACTAGATTGCAGCACTACGTGGGAAGTATCGACTACGTGGCCGCACGGTCTGCGGACTAATCGCCCCTCGAAACCAACGAGAGGGTATTCACCATGTCGACAACAAAACAGACAAACAAGGAGCTCTTCCGACGATCAATTGAATCGCTCAATAATCGCGATCAAGAAGCGTTTGCGGACACCCATACGGAGGATGTGGTCCTCCACGATCACGAACAGGACCGTCACGGCATCGAGGCAGCGATTGAGGAGGAATGGACGTTATACGATGCTTCCCCGATATGGAATATACGATAGATCATATCCTATCGGAGGACGACCTGGTCGCTGCCAGATGGACAGTCTCAGGGACACATGCGGGGGAATTCGCGGGAATTTCTTCGACCGGTGAGGAAGTCGAAGTCCGAGCTAGCGACTTTTCCGCGTTGAAAACGGGAAAATCGCGGAGGTCTGGCTGACGAACGACCGACTCGGCCTTCTACAGCAACTCGGTGTCGTCCAGTAGCTCGAGCGCGCGGAAAATAGACAGAAATCAGTGACAGAGCCGCTGAGGCGTCAGAGTTCGAACGGCTAGCGATCGCGCATGGTCCGAATGGGTTCGGGCGGGTTCGAACCGCCGACCTCGGCCCTGTAAAGGCCGCGTCATAACCAGCTAGACCACGAACCCCGTGGGCGAAGTCCACCGCCCGGCGAAAATAACGGTTTCCTTCGTCACATGCGAAGCGTTCGCATGGCATTGATTCACGTTCGCACGGTAGGAAAGAACGCTTTTGAGACCCGCCACCTTCACCACGGGCAATGGCGGCCGCTCTCGAGGAGGACGACCCGTTCGAGGACCAGCGGATGCGGGTCGAGGATTCTCTCCAACGACTCTTTCAAAGCTACGGACGCGAAAATGCGTTCGAGTACACGGTGGCGATGGTGGCGAGCATCGGTGCGCGGTTGCTCGACCTGATCCCGACGCTCATGCTCGGGCTCGCCATCGACGCGATCTTTCTGAGCGAGCAGACGGGCCAGGAGTTCAGTCTGTTTCTCGTCCCCGACGCCTGGATCCCCGCCGATCAGGAGGCGCAATTCATGCTTTCGGTTGCCATTATCGCTAGCGCGTTCGTGTTCGGAGCCGGATTTCACTGGATCCGGAACTGGGGCTGGAACGCGTCGGCCCAGAACATCACCCACGACATTCGCGTGGACACCTACGAGGAGATGCAACGGCTCAACATGGAGTTCTTCTCGGACAAGCAAACGGGAGAGCTCATGAGTATTCTCTCGAACGACGTCAATCAGCTCGAGCGGTTCCTCAACGACGGCCTCAACTCCGCGTCCCGGCTGATCGTGATGATTCTCGGGATCGCCGGGGTGCTCCTCTACCTCAACTGGCAGCTCGCACTCATCGCACTCTTGGCGGCCCCATTGATCGCCGGCTTCACTTACGGGTTCATCGTCATCATCCGGCCGAAGTACCTCAAGTTGCGCCAGACCGTCGGGGCGTTGAACTCCCGACTCGAGAACAACCTCGGCGGCATTCAGGTGATCAAGTCGACGAACACCGAGCACTACGAGGACGACCGGGTGCAGGATGCGTCCTACGAGTATTACGACGCCAACTGGGACGCGATTTGGACGCGCATCAAGTTCTTTCCCACCCTGCAGCTGATCTCCGGCCTCGGCTTCGTCATCACCTTTTTCCTGGGGGGGTACTGGATCGTCGTCGGGGCGCCGGGCCCGTTCACTGGTACGCTCAATCCAGGCGTCTTCGCGGTGTTCGTCCTCTACACCCAGCAGATGATCTGGCCGATGGCCCAGTTCGGCCAGATCATCAACATGT
>CAZAYR010000071.1:0-13229 GCA_964489365.1 uncultured Salinarchaeum sp. | reverse complement strand
GTCACTCGCGTACTGGGTGCTCGAGACTCTGGGGTATCGCCAGTGGCAGGCTGTCGTCGCCTGGCACGGCCTGATCGAGTATCTCCGGGGTAACCAGTCCTGGGGGGTAATGGAGCGAAGCGGGTTCCGAGAGGACGAGCCCGCCGAGTGATGGCCCATCCCTCCACGAGACACACATTCATTGAGCGTCGGTATGAGGTGGGGCCATGGACCGGACTGCGGATCGGCTCTCGACGGGCAACGAAGGGCTGGATGAAGTCCTCCAAGGAGGGTTCATCACCGGTCGGAGCTACATGTTGCGTGGCGCGCCCGGTGCCGGGAAGACACTGATCGGCCTTTCGTTCCTGCGAGCTGGGGCGGATTCAGGGGATGATGTGTTGTTCATCAATCTCGAGGAGACCGAGGACGAGATTCGCACGAACGCCGCGTCGGTCGGCATCGACATCGACGGCATCGACTTCCTCGATCTGACGCCCGGATCGGAGGTTTTCGCCGAGGAGGAAAGTTACGATATTTTCGACCCGAGCGAGGTGGAACAGGAGAAAATCGCCACAAAGATCGCCGATCGCATCCGCTCGCTGGAACCCTCTCGGGTGTTTGTCGACCCCATGACCCAACTCCGGCAGCTCGCGCCGGATCAGTATCAGTTCCGCAAACAGGTGCTATCCTTCGCCCGATTCGTCGATGAACAGGACGTCACCGTGCTCTTTACGACACAACCCGGCACGGCCGTCTCGGACGAGGACCTCCAGTTTATCGCCGATGGCACGATCGAGCTCGACGAGGCCGCGACCGGGCGAGTCCTCCGGGTCCCGAAGTTCCGTGGATCGTCTACGCGCAGCGGTGGGCACACGCTACGGATCCACGAAGCGGGCCTGGATGTCTATCCGGAACTCCAGCCGAATTCGGTCGAGCGGGATGTCGTGCTCGAGGACATCCCGTCGGGCGTACCCGCCCTCGATGAACTTCTTCACGGGGGGATCGTACGGGGAACCGCCACGATCCTCAGCGGACCCTCGGGTGTGGGAAAAACGACTGCCGGTACCCAGTTTATGAAGGAGGCGGCCGGGCGTGGACGTCGATCGGTCATTTACCTGTTCGAGGAAAACGAGGGGACCTTTCTCGCGCGGTCCGAGGCGATCGGCATGCCGGTCAACCGGATGCGCGACGAAGGCACCCTCGCGATCAAGGAGATCGAACCGCTGGATCTCTCCCCGCAAGAATTCGCCCAAATGGTCCGGCATGACGTCGAAGTCGAGGATACGGGGATCATCATGATCGACGGGATCGACGGGTACACCATCTCGCTACGAGGCGAGGCACACGATCTCCGTCGACGGATCCACGCCCTCGTGCGTTATCTCAAAAACGCGGGGGTCACGGCGATATTGATCGACGAAGTGCCCAACGTGACCGGCGAGTTTCAGGCGACGGAAGGCAACATCAGCTACCTCGCGGACACGCTGATGTTTCTCCGACACTTGGAGATCGAGGGCGAGCTCCACAAAGTCGTGGGCGTGTTGAAAAAACGAACGAGCGATTTCGAACGCACCCTGAGACATTTCGAGATCACCGAGCACGGCATCAAGGTGGGGGAACCGCTGACGAACCTCCGCGGGATCATGCAGGGGACCCCCGAGTGGGTTGAAGATAGTCCGGACCAGGACGCGATATGACGCCTCGTGCGCTCATCCTCACAATCGGCCAGAATCAGCGAAACTTGGAGCTTCTCGTAGAACTCCTCGACTCCGAGGGCTACGAGGCGCACCGCGCGACCTCCCTCGAGACGCAGCTCCCCGCACACGACGGGGTCGACCTCGTCATCCTGGATCTAGACGGGTTTGGACCTGACGTGTGGTCGGCGTGTGAACAGGTGACCTCGCAATCCAGGGCGGCGGTCCTGGTCCTGGCCGGGAATCGTCTCTGTGCCGTCAGGGAGGAAGCCGCGAAGCGGGGCGTCGATGCGGTTATCGAGAAGCCGCTGGAGAAACAGGAATTGCGTGCTCGCATCGATCAAGTCCTAGGGTGAAGCATGGCTTCGGGCGAAACTGAGGGCACGTTTCCGGACCATCCACCGGACCCAGTCATCCTCTTGTTGATCGGTAACCGCGCGAACCGTCGGTTGCTTCAGGAGACGCTCGGTGACCGATACGAGATCGAGGCGCCCGAAGGGTCGATTGAGGACCTGCAGGCGTCCATCGACCTGTGTGTCCTCGACGTCCAGGCGTTCTATCGCCACAAGGACGAGTTACATGCCGCGAAGCAAGTTGCGCGGCCGGCGTTCCTGCCCTTGTTGCTCGTGCGCTCGGAACGGGCGGACCTGGACGGCGTGATCTGGGATCACGTCGACGACATCGTGACTCCGCCGATCCGGAAACGGGAACTGAACGGGCGGATCCGGACCCTCCTGCGGGCCAGGGGGCTCTCGATGTCCTTGGCCCAACAGAACGAACACCTCGAAGAGTTCGCGGACATCCTCGCCCATGACCTCCGGAATCCGTTGACGGGCGCGATGAACTTCGCCCGGATCGCCCGTGAGACCCACGAACCCGAACATTTCGATCGGGTCGAGTCCGCCCTCGACCGGATGGAAACGATCATTTCGAACCTGTTGAGTTTCGCGCGATACGGGCAGGTCGTGGCGGACGCCGAGCGGATCGAGTTAGGGGATGTCCTCCGGGATGCATGGGACATCGCGCCGACCGCGGATGCCCACCTGGTCGTAGACATGGAGGCAAGCATCGAAGCCGACGTCGACCGCCTCCAATCGGCCTTCGAGAACCTCTTTCGGAACGCGATCGAGCACGGCGGGGATGACGTGACCGTTTCCGTGGGACGGTTGGAGACGGGGTTTTACGTGGCGGACGACGGGCCGGGTATTCCGGAAGAGGACCGTGAGCGAGTGTTCGAATACGGGCACTCCAGCGTCGCCGGCGGGACGGGGTTCGGCCTGGCGATCGTCGAGCAGATCATAGAGGCTCATGGCTGGGAGATCGTGGCGAGTGCGAGCGCGCAAGGCGGGGCGAAGTTCGAAGTCAGGGGGGTCGAGCTCTTCGACTGAACGGCTGTGACCGCCGGCTAGCGTACCGATCCGGGCGCTCGTTGTAGGAATACCTCCTGGGCCCATTCTATAAGGCACGACCGGTGGTATCCATCCACATGACGCCTTCCGGTGGGACACACGAGATCGACACGTCGACCCGCGTGGAGATGCTCCGGACGATGCAGACGATCCGGTCGTTCGAGGAACGGGCACAGGAGCTCTTCGCCGACGGTGAGATCCCGAGCACCGTTCACCTGTATATCGGCCAGGAGGCCATCGCCGCCGGGGTCTGCTCGGTGCTGGACGGGGAGGATTACATCACCAGCACCCACCGCGGCCATGGACATTGTCTCGCCAAGGGGCACGAACCCGACCGCATGATGGCCGAGCTCTTCGGCAAGGCGACGGGATACGGCGGCGGCAAGGGTGGGTCGATGCACATTGCCAGCCCCGAGCTGGGGAATCTCGGCGCGAATGGAGTGGTCGCAGGCGGCATTCCGATCGGCGTCGGCGCCGCGCTCACTAGTCAGCTCTACGGCGACGGCGAGGTGGCGGTGTCGTTCTTCGGCGATGGTGCGCTCGCACAAGGGTCGTTCCACGAGGCGATGAATCTCGCGGCGCTCTGGGATCTACCCTTCGTCGGTGTCGTCGAGGACAACAAGTACGGCGAGATGACGCCACGCGAGATCCAGCAGTCGGTCTCGGATCTGACCAAGCGTGCGGACGCCTACGGGATCCCCGGGATCGACGTCGACGGGATGGATGTGGAGGCCGTCCGCCAGCACGCCGCGACCGTAATCGAGCGGGCGCGGCACGGCGAGGGCCCCTCGTTGCTCGTCTGTGAGACCTACCGCTTCCGCGGTCACTACGAGGGCGACGATTGTGGGTATCGACCGGACGGGGAACTGGAGGAATGGCAGGCACGGGATCCTCTCGAGCGGTATCCCGAGCAACTCGTCGAGGATGGCGACCTGAGCGACGCGGAGTGGGAAGACATGCGTGCGGACATTGAAGCGGAGATCGACGAGGCCGTCGAGTTCGCGCGGGAAAGCCCGATGCCGGATCCGGAGGCCGCCTACGAGGGCCTCTATGCGGAGGGGGTGTGACCATGGCGCAGGTCGCCGAATCCGAGACGAAATCCGTCCGGGAGGTCATCGGCGATACGATCGCCCGGGAGATGGACCGCGACGAGCGGGTGTTCGTTCAGGGCGAGGACATCGCGGTCGAGGGTGGCGCGTTCGGCCTTCTGGGGGATGTCGCCGAGCAGTACCCCGACCGCGTTCGCAACACGCCGATCAGCGAGGCGGCGATCGTGGGGTCGGGCCTCGGCGCGGCGATGACGGGCTCGCGACCCATTGTCGAGATCATGTTCTCGGGTTTTCTCGGGATTCCGATGGACCAGCTGTTGAACCAGGTGGCGAAGCTCCGGTACATGATGGACGGGAACGTCACGATCCCGCTCACGATCCGGACCCAGAACGCCAGCGGCCGCCGGATCGCCGCCCAGCACTCCCAGTCACTCCACCAGCTCCTGATGGCCATCCCCGGCCTCAAGGTGGTCTCCGTCTCGACGCCCGAGGATACCAAAGGGCTGCTCACGTCGGCGATTCGCCATGACGATCCGGTCGTGGTCTTCGAACACGGCGGGATCTATAACCGGGAAGGGGAGGTGCCCGCCGGGGAGTACGAGCTTCCGATCGGCGAGGCCGCCGTCGAGCGAGCGGGCGAGGACGTGACCGTGATCGCGACACAGGTCCAGCTCTGGAACGCCCTGGAGGCTGCGGAACGACTCGCCGAGGATGACATCAGCATCGAAGTGGTGAGCCCGCGGACGTTCGATCCGCTCGATGTGGAGACCCTCGCGGCCAGCGTGCGAAAGACCGGGCGGTGCGTGATCGTCGACGAGACTCCCCTGCGCGGCGGCACCCAGTCCGAACTCGCCGCCCAGCTGGCCGAGGAAACGTTCTTCGACCTCGACTTCCCGATCCAGCGGCTCGGGGTCGAGAACGTCCCCCTGCCGTACAGCCCGCCGCTCGAGGACGAGGTACTCCCGGATACTGGCGAGATCGTCGCATCCGTCCGTGCACTGACCTGAATCCGATCAGTCGCCGAGGGCCGTCCGCGCCCCGCGACTCGACGCGATCAGCTGTTCCTCGCGATCCCGGCCGGGATCCATGCGGCCGCCGTCCCGGTCGCTTTCGAGGTGATCCGCGACCGCTTGCTCGATCCCGATCTGAAAGGGCGTCGACTCCAGTCCGAGCGCGTGGATCCTCTCCGTACATACGACGTACGGGTAGGGCTGCCCGTAGCTGAACTGGCGCGGCGAGACGTCCATGTCCGCCAGTTCCGGCTCCGTCGCGTGGACGACCGTGGCCGACGTGTCTAAAGCGCGGGCCACGTGGCCGAGGAGTTCGTCGAAGGTGAGTTGTCGGCGGTTCGCGACGTTGTACGCCTCCCCGACCGTGCCCTGGTGGATAACCAGTTCGATCGCATCGACGACATCCTCGATATAGCCCAGGTGCGTCGGCATCCGACTTGCGTCGCCCGGGACGACGATTTCGTCGTACCGCCGGACACGGTCGATCCAGTAATCCTGGCGTTCGGTCCCGTCGCCCGGGCCGTAAATGGCGGCCGGCCGCACGACGATCCCGTTGAAGCCGTCCGCGGCGGCCTCGAAGACGATCCGGTCGCCCTCGGCTTTGCGGGGACCGTACGTGGCGAAGGACTCGTCGGTGGCCTGTTCGGACGAGCATGGACGCAGGGGGGTATCGCTCTCGCGAAGCGGCACCCAGGACTCGTACTCGTACGCGTGAGTTGAGGACACGTAGACGTAGCGCTCAACGTCCGCGAAGATCTCGGTCGCCGCCCGAACCTGGGCGGGGGAGAACGCCGCGAAGTCGATCACGTATGCCGGCGCCACCTCCTCGTAGAGCGCACGGAGCGCGTCCTCGTCGTCCCGATCGAGCTGTGCGTGGCGGACGCCCAGTTCCCCGAATACCTCGGGCGGTTCGGTGCGGGAGACTGCGGTCACGTCATGTCCGTCCGCCACCAGTCGGGAGACGGTGGCCTCGCCGATGAAGCCGGTCCCGCCGATCGCGAGATAGGTCGCCATGCCGCCCCATGCGGAGGCACGGGAATAAAGGATCGTGCTCGTGCTACCGCCGCGTCCAGCCGAGCTCGACTGCGACGTCGTCCCCGAGTGCCCGCTCGACGTAGCAGGCCCGTTCCGCCTTTGTGAGGACGCGGTCGAGGTCGTCGTCGTATCCATCACTTTCGAGGGTCATCTCGATCGTGACGGCCTCTACCTGGCCGGACGTCGGTCGCCCGTCGACCTGGCAGTCGACCTCCCCGATCTCCACGTCGTCGCGGGCTGCCATCGCCCGAACCGAGAGTGTCAGGCAGGCCCCGAGCGCCCCCAAGAGATGCTCGACGGGTGTCGGTGCTTGGCCGGTCCCTCCCATCTCCGTCGGTTCGTCGAATGGCACGATTGTTCCGCCGACGGCGTAGGTGCCGGACAGGCCTTCCGATGAACGGACGGAGACCGATCGCGTTTCCTCGGCCCGCCCGTCGGCGAGTTCGAGATCGGCTTCGAACCAATTCCGGATGCGAGTCGGGTCCGTCAGCCCTTCGACGACATCGGCCAGGAACCGGGCAGCCCCGGCCCCGTTGATCACGCGGTGATCGAACGTGAGCGAAATCGTCATCGCACCGTCCTCACGCATCCGCCCGAGCCCCAGGATTCCGACCTGCGGAGGGTCGATCACCGGATCGAAGCTGTCGACGCCGAACATGCCCAGGTTCGAGACGGTGAAGGTCCCGCCCCTGACCTCCTCTACCGTGAACTCGTCGTTTCTGACCCGCTCGGTGAGCTCCCGCCGCTTTTCCCCGACCGATTCGAGCGATCGTTCGGTCACCGCCGGCACGACGGGCGTGATCAACCCACGCGCCATGTCGACCGCCACCGCGACGTTGACTTCCGCGACGTGTCGGAGCTCCCCGTCCTCGAAGTGTGCGTTCAACCGTGGATGGGCGTCGAGGGCCCGGCCGACCGCCTTGATCACGAGATCGGTGATGCCGACGGATAGCCCACCCTCGTCCGCCCGCGCGACGGTACGCTCGAGGACCCCGGCATCGATCGTTCGTCGCAGGGTCACATGGACGCCTTCCCGGGAGCTCCGCTGGAGCCGATCGGCGATGGTCCGCTGAGTCCCCGAGAGCCGTTCCGTGTCGGTGATCGTGACCGCCGTCTCTGCGTCCGCATCGCCGGCCGCGTCCGCGACGTCGTCCTCCGTAATCACCCCTTGTGGCCCCGTCCCGTCGACTCCCGCCAGCTCGACCCCTTCCTCCTCGGCGAGGCGCCGTGCACCGGGGGTCGCCCGCGGTTCCGAGCGGGCCGATGATCCGGACTGCCCCTCCGCGGTGGCGGTCGTGGCCTCGCGGGCCTGATCCGGGGATCGCTCGGTCGGGGCCTCGTATTCGTCCTCGAAGTCATCGACGTCCTCCCCGGGGCCCGTCATAATGCCGATGGGGTCGCCGGGACCCACGGTGATGCCCTCCTCCACCAACACACGCGCGACCGTCCCTGCCTCGCGGGCTTCGACGTCGGTGACGGTTTTCTCCGATTCGATCTCGGCGATCGGCTCGCCAGCCGCCACTTCCGCGCCCTCCCCCACGTACCACTCGAGGACGGTCCCCTCGTCCATCGTCATCCCCATTTGGGGCATCCGGATGACGTAGCCCATGGCGGTCTCAACTGCGAGCGCGACATTAAACGTGGGTCCCCCGCGGACGTTTTTGGGGGATCGGCCAACCAAGGGGGGTCACGGATGTCCGCGACGCGGCGAGGATTCCTGCAAACCGTCGGGCTGGGGGCGCTGTCGGCGGGCTGTCTCGAATCGCGATCGGACGCCTACCAGGAGGCGATCGCCGAGATCCCTGACGACCCGACAGGGTCCCCGCCCACCGTCACTGTCGACGCAGCACATTGGTTCCCCGCGAACACGTTCGCACCGGTCACGGAGCGATTGTCGGCCGAGACGGATCGCGTCGAGGTCGAGTGGGAGCGATTCAGCGACCGACGGTCCCTGGAGCGCGCCGTCGCCGATCGGATGGTCGCGGGGCGGCCCCCCGATCTCATCCAGACGGGGTTGGGGGCGGAACTCCGGCAGTACGTGGCCGTCTCGGTATTCGATCCGCTGCCGGCGTCCACCGTCGAAGGGATGGCGGGCCACCTCGCGGACCTGTGTGGTGTGGATGCGGACCCCTATGCCGCCCCCATCACGCACATGCCGATGAACTGCCTCGCCGTGGAGACGGGGACCTTGAACGGCACCGAGCGAATCGCCCTCGAGGAGTTGAACCGGGTCGAACCGATCGGGATTCGGCGCACGTCGATGGCCGTGTTTCACCTCTTCTGTCTCATGGTATTGGCCGCCGCTGGCCCGTCCGGGTACCGGGGGATCGGCACGGGCGAACTCGCGCACCGGACGATCGTGAAGGCGGCGCGAGCCTGTGGGAGGCTCGACTCGATGCTTCGGTGGCTGCCGCCCCGCCCCGACGCGGCGGACGTGTCGCCCTGTGGCGCCTTCCTGGTCGATCCCGTGTCAGTCCGCCTCCTCGACCAAGGGTGGGAGCCGAGACCGTTCCCGGAGACCGGTGGGGTCGCGGTCCTCCATGCCACCGGCCTTGCCCGGCCGAGTCGGACCCGGAACCCCCACGGGGCGTTTCGGGCCCTCGAGGCAGCGATGGCCCCGCCGGTCCAATCCGGAATCGCGGCGCGTGCAGGGCACCTGCCGGCTGTCGACTCGGCGGCATTCAGGGCCCCTGGGCTTGCCGACAGGTTCGCGCGGGCGGAGACGATCCTTCCGGCGATGAGTACGGGCTGTGGCCTCGACCCCGATCGTCGCTGGCTGGTGGGACGAACGCTCGCCCCCGCTCGGATGCGGCACAATCCGGATGCCGTGGGCGACGCGCTCTCGGCGATCCTCCGCTAACTAGGCCCGCTCGGCGAATTCGTCCGGTGTGTACGTGCTCAACTCGAGCGCATGAATGTCGCGTGTCATATGGCCCTCCAATGCGTCATAGACCATCTGGTGCTGGGCCACGAGCGATTCGCCTTCGAACGCGGGGGAGACGACCTCCGCCTCGAAGTGATCGTCCTCCGGGTGGTCCGATCGGGTCCGCACGTGTGCCTCGGCATCGGGTAGTGCAGCCTCGATAAGGCTCGCGATCTCGTCCCCGTCCATGTCCTCCCAGAGGACCGCACACGCAGTTAAGGGACGTGATCGGTCCGCGACGGAACTCAGGTCCAGCGATCGAGCCCCGGCTGCCGCACGGTTTCGTCGAGGCGATCGAAGCCCGACTCGATTTCCCCGGCCGGGATCGTCCATTCCTCGGTGAGGTACGTCCATGCGGCCCCGAGGTCCGGCTGGATGTCGGTCTCGATCTGATAGGCATCGGTCACGTCGGGCTCCAGGAAGAGCGCTCGGACGTCCTCGAGATGGTCGATCCCGCGGGCTTCGGTCTCGAGGACCGCGAAAATGTCACCGTGCTCGTGGATCGCGGAGAGGGCGGTCTTCGGTCCATACCCCGAGAGGCCTTCATTGAAATCGGTGCCACACAGGATGGCGATGTCCACGAGCTGTGCCCGGGTGATCCCGTGCTCGGCGAGGGTCGCGTCCAGATCCATCCGCTCGGGGTCGCCGCTGCTCGTCAGCTGTCGGATCGTGGTCGGCGCCCCGAACAGGAGTGCATCATAGTCCTCGGTACCGACCGCGTCGACCGTGCCTGATTGCGCCATATGGGCCGCCTGGGCCTCGCCCTCCGCCGGGGCCTCCAAGTACGGGATATCGAGGAGGTCGAACAGCTCCCGGGTGGTCTCCTGGATGACTGGGGTGAGACGCTGCGTCCGGGATTCGTACCGTGCCGCCTCGATCGTGTCGCCTGCGGCACGCGCGGCTGCAGCCGCCTCGGCGGCCTCCTCCTTGGCGGCCCGACGCGCGGCGACTTCCTCCTCCTTCAGGTCGGCCACGAGCCCGTCGAACACGAAACACGGCGTGAGGTCATGCTCGAAGAACTTGGGAAGCCCCCGGACGATCCCGATCAGGTTCGGCACCTCCGTCCCGTCCGGGGTGGTGTACGCCTCGTTCGTGGTCCATCGGACGGTCGTGGTGAGATAGCGATAAAGCCAGTTGTGCGCGTCGATGGCCAACAGCGAGCCCTGGATCGCGTCGAACGGGATGGGTTCGATGGCCGCCAGTTCCCGTAACGCCGCGTTGCCCATGTACCCACGCTGCGTGGTGAACCCACAAAGCGCTATGGACTGATCGTGACGTCGGTCCATTCGACCGGCGGCTCGATGATCGACGGGGGTCCCCGTTGCCGGGCGCGTTCGAGGAATTCCCGTTCCCCGTGTTCGAGGTCCCTCCGCCCGTCGAACTGCGACAGGGCCGCCTGGTACCGCTTCTCCGGGGGCACCGTCGACGCGAGTCGCAGCGCTTCGATGCCCGTCGTTTCGCCGGTAAATCCGAACCCGGCCCGGGACATTGCCTCGAAGGCATACGGGTTGTTCACGGCGACGCGAACCGTCTCGTAACCGGCCCGTTCAAACCGGTGGCGGAGGGCGGTACCGCACCGCGAACCGATCCCCGCGCCCCGGAGATCCCGCCGGACGGTAATATATCGGATCCACATCCCGTCGGCATCGGTTCGGTCCTCGCTGAAGCTGACGGCCGCTAGGTAGTCCCCGTCGTGGGTGACGACCGCCTTTCCCGTCCGGGACATGACGAACTTCCCGGCGTAACTGAATTCGCGATGATCGAGATCGAGGGTCACCCCGTCGTCCGGCCACCCGAGGACCTCGACGTGCATACCCGGACCACACGTGCGGTGCCCAAGACGTTGGCGACGAGTCGGAGGAGAGATGCCGAGGGATATCGAAGCGGTTCGTATGCGATTCGCAGGGGGCCCGGACGTCGAGTGGAGCTACCGAACGGTTGGCGTCGCCGTGGCGGACCTCCTGGTGATCGCCGCCGTCCTCGGATTCGGGCTGACCCGCCATGGTGGACAACCCTTGGCGGATCCGTCGGATTTGGTTCGGGTGGCCGCCCCGTTCTGGTTGGGGTGGGCAGTCGCCGGCACGATCGCGGGCGGGTTCGCCGAGCGGGCGTACGAGAGGGTTCCACGGGCCGCACTCTCGACCGTGCTGGGCTGGGCCGGGGGTGTGTTGGTGGGCAGTGGCCTTCGTGCGACGCCGTGGTTGCCGGGGGATGCGCCGGTGATCTTCGTGTTCGTCGTCGCCGGCGTGGGCCTCCTTGCGCTCCTCCCTTGGCGGATCTTGGTGGCATATAAATAAGTTATAGGTATGATCTATAAAGGATGCTTAATACCAACATGATTACAGAGCAAAAGGTAAGCAACCCATTTCTCCCAAATATTTATAATCGATGCCTTCGTACTCTTCATTGATTATCATGGAGTATTATGATCTCATTCTGGGATCGATCCCCGCGAGCATGCTCGGCTCGGTGGGGATGCTCAACCTGTTGGGTATCGGTGTCACGACCGGCATCCTCGTCGGGGCTACCGTCGCGGCGCTCATGATCCTCCATGCCCTGTTCGTTCGCGCACCCACGAGAGATTCGGAGGCGGGACCGCGCGGGGCGGGCCGTTCGTATCAGTCAGCCGACTAGCGCCGTTCGCACGAGCCCGAAGCCGATCGCTTTCGCCACGGGAATTCCGTCGACGAGGGCGCCTGCGAGGTACCCTACCAACGCACCCGCATTGAGGAACGGCAAGCCCGGTTGCGGGGCCCGCCGACTCAAACTCACGAAGAGGAACACCAGGCCGCCGAGGGTTCCGACGAGCGCGCCGATTGCGGCCGGCGTCAATGAAAGTCCCATCCCGAGCAGGGTCGTGCCCGGGCCGTGCGCGACGGCCGCCCCGACGAGCATCCCGGGGATGATGGCATCACCCAACCCGATGATCACCACTCCGTCCGCATCCAGCTCGATTTCCGCATCGACCGTCCCCGCACGCGTCGGCACGAGAAGCATGACCGGGAGACGCGCGCCGATCGCGCCATCGGCCAGCGATAGCATGTGACCGGTCCCGTAGACGCTGATCGCGTCGTAGATCGCCAGGACCACGAGCAACACGATTGCCGGAAATATCCCGACGGTCAGCCCGAACAGCCCGATCGCCCCCGCGCCCAGCACGATCCCGACGAGATCGAGCACCCACCACCGCGGGTACGCGACCAGCCCGATTCCCGTGAGTGCCGTGAGCACGAGCGCGGGCCCGTGCAGGCCCCCAAGGGTCAGCATGTCCGGGAGCACGGTGGCGTACACAAACCACGCGAGCCCCATGGAGACCATCGTCACGAATCCTCGAAGGAGCCAACCGAGTCCCCAGCGAAAGATCACGAGCATGCCCGCGCTGATCATTAACAGCGCCACGACGAGCACGAGGCTGAGCTGGGGATCGGCCGGATCAGTGCCCGGATCGACGTCGGCCGCCAGCAGCGAGCTCAAGACGGCAACGCCGCCGAGGTGAATCGTCAAAAAGAGGCCAGCCGCCCCGACCAGTCCGGGCGCCACCTCGGGCCATCGGGACGCGGGGCGGTCGACACGATCACTCATCTCGCAGGTACACCACTTCGGACAGGATATCCGCCGCCCCACGGTTCGTCGGTGAGACGGCCAGGTACGGTCCGTTCACCGGGCCAAAGACGTCAACGACGGTGCCCAAGCGCTCCAGTTGCGCGTCGACCACTGTGGTCCCGATGTCGGGCGGCTCATCGCCGGCCCCCCGGACGACAAGCACCCCCTGGGCGCGCGCCACAACACGACCAGCTCGGCGCATTATTCCCGCATCGCGGAGAGGTACGCCGCGACGGCTTGAATCAAGTCGTTTTTCGCATCCTCGACGTCCTCGACGATCACGCGGCCCCGCCCCTCGAACTCCTGGGGATGGCTCGCATCCGCATCGACGCGGGCCACGTACCCGACCTGTTCGACCGCCGCGGCGATCTCCTCGACAGTCGGGTTGTCGACGGCGAGGTCGAGGGGCACGCGCCGCCCGGCGGAACGAGAACGCTTCGCGTCGAGATACGCCGGCCAGATCACGTTCTCGACCATGCACCCCGTCGGCCGCCTCGACACATATGGATGGTGGATCCACTCGGTCG
>CAZAYR010000070.1:0-13376 GCA_964489365.1 uncultured Salinarchaeum sp. | reverse complement strand
CGAGCGCGCGCGCTCGCGAACCAGCTCGTGTTCGTACTCCTTTTGTTGGGTCCTGTCGATCGATATTCCCACGAGGCCACAAACGTCGCCCGCCGCATCGCGGATCGGAACCTTTGTCGTCTCGATCCAGGCGGTGTAGTCGGGGGCGTCGATCCGCTCGAGCTGTTCGAGGATGGGTTCGCCCGATTCGAGTACGTGGAGATCGTCCTCGTAGGCCTGACGAGCGTGTTCCGGGTCGCCGTCACTATAGAGGTCGAGGTCCGTTTTGCCCACGACCTCCTCGTGGCTCCATCCCTCCGGTGGGGTCGAGAGCAGGACGTGGCGGGCCTCCTCGTCCTTGACGAGGACCGTAACCGGAAACCACTCGATTATCGATCGAAGTGCGTGACTGTCGCGTCGCTGGTGCACTCGCCGCTCGTAGTTCTCCACGGCACGCCCGACACTCCGTCGGAGCGTGTCGGGAGTATCGATCGGGACGTACGCTGTCGCGCCGGCTGCTGTCGCGCGGGCGGCCAGCTCCTCGGAGCCCGTGCGGGGAACGAACATCACGGGGAGATCAGGATCGTATTCCCTGATCGTCTCGACGAGGTCGAGCCCCTCCGCGTCGTCGAGCGTTTCCGTGGTGAGGACGCACGAGACGTCATCGAGGATCGAGCGGACAGCCTCGAGCGATGTCGCGGTTCGAACCGAGCGCTCGCTGTCGAGGGCGTCTGCGATCTCCTCGGGATCACCCACGCCGTCAGCAACAACGACTATCGATCCACCCTGCCCCCCGTCCATGCACGTTCCACGACTGCAGTCACTAAAAGTTCACGGGGGGTCAACACCGAGGCCATCGTGGAATTTACTCGTTTGTCCCTGACACTCACTTTTACTCGCCTCGGCACATAGTGTCAGGTATGGGTGAACAGCCCCGCTCGATCGAACCCGCCGAGCTCTATGAGCGCCTGGCGAGCGGATCGTCGACGGACATCCTCGACCTGCGAAATCGCGACGAGGTACAGGAGTGGGCAATCGAGGGCCCCGACATCGACCTCGTCCAGCGGCCTGCAGTGCAATTCCTTCAATCAGCTGTGCACGGAACCGTCGCGGAGGATGCAGATGACCTCGGCCTGGCTGAGCCCCTCGTCGTCTGCGCCGAGGGGGACTCGAGCGCACGCGTGGCCGATATTCTCCGGGATGTCGACATAGACGCGACAACGCTCGAAGGCGGCATGGAGGCGTGGGCTCGATTCGTGGTCTCGGAGGAGATCCAGAAGGACCCGACACTCATCCAGTACGTCCGCCCGGCGTCCGGCTGTGTCTCCACTGTGATCGTCGACGGAGCAGAGGCCGCCATTGTCGATCCCCTTCGGATGCACGTCGAGGACTACATTGCTGCGGTGCGAGAACGGGACGCCGAGGTCGTGGCGGTCCTCGACACGCACGTCCACGCCGACCACGTCAGCGGGCTCAGGGACGTCGCGAGCGCGGCTGGAATCGAGCCGACGCTGCCGCAGGGTGCGCGCGATCGCGGGCTCAAGTTCGAGGCGTCACTGCTCGCCGACGGTGACGAACTTCGGGTGGGCGAAACCACGCTGGACGCGATCCACGCGCCGGGACACACGACGGAAATGACGGCTATCCGCGTCAACGACGTCCTCCTGGCCGGCGATAGCGTGTTCCTCAAAAGCGTCGCCCGCCCGGATCTCCAGGCAGACCTCGATCCCCGGGAGGGGGCTGGATTGCTCTACGAGACGATTCACGACCGATTCATGTCGCTCCCGGGAGAGACGCTCCTCGTGCCGGGCCACGTCGCGTCGATCGACGAGCGGTCCGCGGATGGCACCTATACCGCCACACTCGATGCAATCGTGGCGCAGCTCGACCTCTCACGGGAGACGTTCGTGGAGCGCCTCGTCACCGAGACGCCCCCGCAGCCTGCGAACGCCGATACCATCGTCGACGTGAACCTCGGTCGTACGGCCGTGGACGCGTCCCGCGCGTTCGAGCTCGAGCTCGGCCCGAACAACTGCGCCGTCTCCGCGTGATCCACAGTCGACGTGCTCCTCAATCGTCGCCGAGGGCCGACTCCGGGCGGTACGCCCGGCTGATGGCCTTCCACTTCCCGGTCGAGAAGCGGTAGTAGTTGATGGCGGCGGGCACGTACGACTGGCCGATGTAGGCCAGACCGATCCCCCAGAGACCGAGGGGGGTCGTTGCGCCGAGATAGGTGAGGGGGATCGCGAGGCCGAACATCCCGACGATCCGTGCATAGAAGGGCCAGCGGGTGTCGCCACTGGCGTCCAGCGACCCGGCGACGACGCTCGTGACGCCGCGGGAGGGGATCGAGACGCACGCCGCGTAGACGAGCGCGACGGCGATCGGCACGGTCGGGTCACTGACGTCGCCCACGAAGACCACGACGATCGGCTCGGCGAGGAGGGCGACGCCGATCGCGAAGAGGAGGTAGGTTGCGACGGCATAGCGAATGATCTCCCGGCCGTGGGTCTCCGCGGACGATTCGTCGCCGCCCCCGAGTTCCTGGCCGACAAGACTGCTCGCTGCGAGGCCGAATCCCCACCCTGGGGTGTTCATCAGGCCCCAGATACGCCGACTGATGATGTACGCGGCGACGACGGTCTGTCCGAACAAGCCCACGAACGCGAGGGTCGGAAAGCGGGCGACGGTCCAGACCTGGTTCCGGCCGACGACGGGGAGGCCGATCTCGACGACGTCACGGAGCGTCTCGCGATCGAGATAGCGCCCGAACGGCGTGACCGTGACCGGAAACGCCCCGGCGATGGGAACTCGACCGAACACGAGCCCGCCTGCGAACGCGGCGGTCACGAGGACGTTGGCCAGGACGGTTCCCAGGCCCGCGCCGACGACGCCCATGCCGAGCCCGAAGATGAAGATCGCGCTCAGGCCGATGTTCGCGACCGCACCACCGGCTCGCACGACCATCGGCGTCCAGGCGTCGTCCGCACCGATCAGGGCGCGGCTCCCGACGAGGTTCAGGGCGGCGAACGGGACGCCGAAGGCGACGACCTCGAGATACGCGCCCCCGAAGCCGATCACCTCCGGATCGTTCGTCAACACCGAGACGAGTTCCGCCGCCAGGGCGTAGTAGATCACCACGATCGGGAGCGTGAGGACGACGACGAGCGCAACACTCGAGCGGATCGCCTGTCCGATCCGGTCGTGTGCGTCCGCGCCATACCCCTGGGCGACGAGGGCGATCGTCCCGGCGGCGAAGCCCCCACCGAGGCCGAACGTCGCCCCCCAGAACGGCCCGGCGAAGCCGACCCCCGCGATGGCGGCCGGACCGATCGCGAGACCGACCATGGCAGTATCGGCAGCGTTCTTCGACATGCGGGCGAGCCCGGTCACGATCCGCGGCCACGCGAGGTCGGTCGTACGATGAACCCGCTCGCGCGTGACGAGGCCGAGGCGAGCGAGGACGAGACCGACTCCGAGGACTATCCCGCGAACCGGATTGAGGGCGGTAACGGCACGGTGGATGCGACTCACTGGGTGTCGGTCGCGTTATCAGCAGGGCACCCAAAACCCTGTCTCTTCCGGCGGGTCACGCAGGGGAAGGGAGTTACCCTGACCTGGAACGGTATTCCTCCACACAGTAGGTATCGAATTGGGTGGCCGATCCGGCGTCCACAGACGCGAGTGGTGACGGGTGGCAGCCGACGATCGTGAGCGCGATCGCCAGTGACGGTGGACCAAGGACCCCGCCGTAAACCCTTCCTACCATATTCCCAACCATTTCACGACGGGTACAGGAGCAATCGACCGTCAAACGGCCTTAACTCACGTCAACTCGCGGCGATTCGCAGCCAGCGTCGGGGGCTTATATCGATCATCCAGCCGACGCTCCGATCGCAATGCGCACTGACCTACTCGCACCGGTGCTGTCGCTCCTGGTCGTGGCGGCCGTCGTCACGCCGGTCGCGGCAGCGGTACAGGACACGGGAACGCAGAGTTCCGCCTACGCGGGCACGCACGTGTCGTTCGAGACGACAGACAACGCGATCGTCGGCTATACGGTCGCGAACGCGACGATCGCCGAATCCATCGCCGTCCAGTCGACGAGCGAGGCTGACGTCGGGACGGGCATCGACATCGGCGTCGACCTGTCGGCAGTCACCGATCTCGCTGGCGCGAGCCTCGCGCTCGAGGCACGCTCGAACACCGAGGCCAGCGTCCAGTCCGAGAGTGGTGCGACGATCCGCGCACACGACAACATGCACGGGTCGCTGGTCGTCGAAGCAGGGGGCTCCGCCCAGTACGTCCTCCTCAACGTGAGCGCGGACGCGACCGCGGAGTCCGATGGCGAGCATCGAGTCGTGATCACGACGGCGAACGGCACCCAGGCGTCGGTCCTCGCGGTCGGCAACGCCTCGGTGGCGGTCAACGAAGAGGGTGATCTCGCCGGGGAGGTCGGCCAGGACGGTCGGCTCGTGGTCCGCTCCTACGCGGAGGCTCGTGACGAGCGCGACGAGGCCCACGAGGACCTCATCGTCAACGGGACCGCCACCGCGAGCGTCTACGTCATGGACGAGAGCGGGGAGACGGTGAACGACACGGTCGCGTACGATTCCAACACCTCCGTGGACGTCACGCAGTCGGCGAACGGCGAGGTCACGATGGTCGCCGAGCGATCCACCCACAACGGCACGGTGCTGCTCACGCAGGTGTCCGAGTCGGTCATCGACGCCTCGGGCGACATCGAGGTGCAGGTCGACACCGAGGCCGCCGTCGAGGCCTCGAGCTACAGTGAGCTCGAGAGCGCCTTCGGCAGCGACACCTCGAAGTACATGATCGAGAGTGCCGGCGAGGCCAGCGCGGCGACGAACGTGCTCATCGCCGTCAACCACTTCTCCGAGCGCGAGGTCACGATGAGCGACTCGGATTCTCAGTCGAGCGACGATCCGGCCGCCACCCCAACCCCGACGCCTGCGCCTGATGAGGGTGCAGACGACACGGACCCGGCCGACGACCCCACCGCGACTGAGACCACCACGTCCGGCCAGCCCGGCTTCGGCGCCCTCCTCGCGCTCGGGGCCCTCGTGGCGCTCGGCGTCGGTGGTTATCTGACCCGATCGTAGCCCGCGTGTCGACGACAGACCGGCAGTCACTAGACGAGGTGCGGGGTGACGGTCCCCGCCCGCTCACCGCTCCTGGTGCTTGAGTTTTTCCGCGACGAGACCCGGCACGACCGTCTGACAGTAGCGACACCGCCAGGTCGGCCGGGTGCCCGGGACCTTCTCGAGGTCGTCCTTGAAGCGCAACTCGGCGTGACAGCCCGCGCAGGTGTGCGTGGTCGGTGACATCGGGATCGACCGGGTGCGGTATGACGAGTCTACGTTACTCCCGCGTCACGCCGGGATTGGTCACGGCCCCGTACTCGGCGGAGCCGAAGTCGCGTCCGTACTTCGCCAGGACGCCATTCGTGTAGGTGGGTTCGGGCTCGTCGCGTGCCGCGAGGCGCTGGTCGAGGTCAGCGTCCGAGAGGTCGACGGACAACTCGCGCGCCGCGACGTCGATGGTGACGAGGTCGCCGTCCTCGAGCGCGCTGATCGGCCCGCCGACGAATGCCTCTGGAGCGACGTGTCCGATCGAGAGGCCCCGGGTGGCGCCAGAGAACCGCCCGTCGGTGATCAGCGCGACGTCCTCCGCGTGGCCCTGTCCGTCCCGCGCGGCCGTCACGTTGAGCATCTCGCGCATGCCGGGCCCGCCCCGAGGTCCCTCGTTCCGGATGATGATCACGTCGCCCGTCTCGATGTGCCCGTCCTGGACGTACCGGATCGCCTCCTCCTCGTTCTCGAAGACGCGCGCGGGCCCCTCGTGGTGGAGGTCGTCCGCGCCGGTGATCTTGAGCACGCTCCCGCCGGGAGCGAGGTTCCCCGTGAGGATTCGGATCGCACCCTCCTCGTTCTTGGGTGCCTCGACGGTGTAGAGGAAGTCGACGTCGAGGTCCGCGATGGCGGGGGGATCGACCCGCTCGAGCGCCTCGCCAAGCGTCTCGCCGGTGACCGTGAGGGCGTCGTCGTGCAGCAGGCCGGCCTCGGACAAGGCGCGCAGGATCACCGGGACCCCGCCCACCTCATGGAGGTCGTTCATCACGCGCTCGCCGCCAGGCTGTAAGTCGGCGATCTTGGGCGTGCGCTGGCTGATCTCGTCGAACTCCTCGATCGAGAGGTCGATCCCGGCCTCGGCGGCCATCGCGAGCAGGTGGAGGACGCCGTTGGTCGAGCCCCCGATCGCGACCTGGAGGGCGATGGCGTTCTCGAAGGACTCCTTCGTGAGGAAGTCGGAGGGTCGGCGACGGGCTTCGACGACCTCGACGGCGAGCCCACCCGCCTCGCGGGCGACGTCGTAGCGGCCCTCGTCTTCGGCGGGCGGACCGGCGCTCCCGAGGGGGGCGAACCCGAGGGCTTCGCTGATGGAGGCCATGGTGTTCGCGGTGAACATTCCGCCACACGAGCCCGCACCGGGACAGGCGTGGCGCTCCATCTCGTCGAGTTCGTCCTCGCTCATCTCCCCCGTGGCGACCGCGCCACGGGCCTCGAAGACGTTCTGGATGGTGATCTCCCGGCCGTCGTGCTGGCCGGGCATGATCGATCCGCCATAGAGGAACACGCTCGGGAGGTCGGTGCGGATGGCGGCCATCATCATGCCGGGCATGTTCTTATCGCAGCCGCCGACCGTGACGAGGCCGTCCAGGTGTTCGCCGAAGCTCACGAGCTCGACGGAATCGGCGATGAGTTCCCGGGAGACGAGGGAGGCCTTCATGCCCTCCGTCCCCATCGAGATGGCGTCCGAGATCGTGATCGTGCCGAACTCGATCGGCATCCCGCCGGCGTCGTCGACGCCATCGTACGCCGACCCGGCGACGTCGTCCAGGTGAACGTTACACGGCGTGACGTCCGCGGCGGGGTTAGCCACCCCGATCATCGGCGAGTCGAGGTCCTCGTCGTCGTAGCCCATCGCCCGGAACATCGCCCGGTGGGGTGCCCGTTCGAAGCCTTCAGTGACCTCGGCGCTCGGGAGGTCGGGGTCCTTGCCGTCGGCCGCCGATTCGGGCGGTTTCGTGTCTTGGTGACTCATGCCGGGGAGTCTCACCCGAACCACCTTAAACATCGTGACACCACCCGGCACGGCCGGTCGCTCGCACCGAAAGCCGTTTTCGTGGGCCCGCTGAACGCTCCGCCATGTCCGTCCGGGTTCGCACGGCCGGCCGCCTGCACGTCGGCTTCCTCAACCTCTCGCTGGCGCGCGAGCGCCTCTATGGGGGCATCGGGCTGGCGCTCGATGGCCCGGAGACGATCGTCCACGCGTCCCAACACGACGAGGTCTCGGCCCCGGATGGCGTCGTCGCCGACTACGCCCACCGGAGCGTGTCACTGCTCGGGGTCCCCGGGGCGACCGTCGACCTGGAGGCGTCGCTCCCCCGGCACGCGGGACTCGGGTCGGGGACCCAGCTCGCGCTCTCGGTCTATACGGCGATCGCGGCCGCCTACGACCTCGAGCCGGACGTCCGGGCGGCCGCGCCGGGGCTCGATCGCGGCGGGCGGAGCGGTGTCGGGGTCGCCACGTTTGAGTCGGGGGGATTCGTCGTCGACGCGGGGCACCCGACCGAGCGCTTCACGTCGGATCGCCCGGAGCCGGGCGACTGGGACGTCCCCGCGGTCATGGTTCGCAGCGCCGTCCCCGCGGACTGGCGCTTCGTGGTGGTTCTGCCGGACGTCGCGCCGGGCCGGAGCGGGGACGAGGAGGACGCGAGCATGCGCTCGACGGTCGAGGACGCATCGCCGGTTATCGCCGACGAGATCAGCGTCATCCTCACCGAACGGCTCTTCCCCGCCATCGCGGAGGGACGGGGGGAGGCATTCGGCCGGGCCGTGGCTGCGATCGATCGACGAAACGGCGTCTGGTACGCCGACGAGCAGGGCGGGCTCTATCGACCCCCTGTGGGTGGCATCGTCGACGACCTCGGCGAGCGGCCAGCCGTCTTCGGGGTCGGCCAGTCCTCGTGGGGGCCTGCCGTCTATGGCGTCACGGACAGCGCGCGGTGTGAGGAAGCCGAGCGGGCTGCCACGGCGGCACTCGAGGCAGCCGGGTGTGGAGGCGAGGTGTTCGTCGCGCGCGGGCGGAACGAGGGCGCGACGATCGATCGCCTCGAGTGAATTCCGGCGCGGGGGGTTTATGCGGGTGGCACCCAATCCCCCGACATGGATCGGATCCCGTTCGGGATCGCCCAGCTCGATTCGATCATCAACGGGGGGGCGCCATCCGGCAGTGTCGTCCTGCTCGCGGGGGATGCGGGGGCGGGCGCACGGGAGTTCCTCTACACGTCGGCGATCATGAACGCACTCGCCGACGGCGACCGGGAGCTCTTCGAGCTCAACTACGGCGCCGTCGCCGACGCGGCCCGCATACCCGAGGAGATCCACTACGTCTCCTTTACGGCCGGCGCGCGGACGTTCGAACGCGAACTCCGCCAGGTGGTCGAGGAGTCGATGGTCGACGCCAGCCTGCCGGGCATCTCCTTCGCCGACCTCTCGGCCACGTACTTCCAGCTGAGCGCGGTCCCTCGATCGTGGTACCGTGGCGAGAGTCAGCGGCTGACGGAGCTGAAGACCCGCGAGGACCGCCGTGACGTGCTGGAGTCCCTCGGGGATTACCTCGACGAACACGCGACGGAAAACCTGGTCCTCATCGATTCGCTCTCGGATCTCGTCGCCATCGACCGAGAGCAGGTCGGGTGGGGTGACGTCGCGATGCTCGTCAAGGGCTTGCGGCGGGCCTCGAGCACGTGGGACGGACTCATCCTGGCGCTCGTCGACAAGGAGGCCATTCGCGAGACGGAGTTCGGGATGCTCATGGGTTCGGCCGACGGCACGTTCGTCTTCGAGTGGGCCGCCGGGGGGAACGAGCTCGATCGCACGATGGTCGTCAAGGAGTTCCGGGGGGTGCTCCCCGAGATCGAAGAGGAGGACATCGTCCGCTTCGAGACGGAGATCGGCGAGGGCGGCTTCGACATCAGCGACATCCGGAAGATCCGGTGAGGATCGGTGCGGGGCTTGTTCTGTAGTGTCTGACGGAGAGCCGACGCCTCGGAAGATTTCGGGTGATTCGGACGCCAAGGTTTTAAGGGCGCTCCGGCGTATCCGGAGGTGAATGTCCCAGGACTGGGCCTCGGACGGGTCGGCGGCCGACCTGCCCGAGCCGGTGGGGGAGTGGCTCGAAGCGGTCGCGTCCGAACGGGGGATCGACCGGGAGGAACTCCTCGGCCGGCTGCTCGCGCCGTCGGGCGGTGACACGGCGATGCAGGCCCGATTCGAGGCGGTCGAGGATCGCCTCGACGCGATCGAGGAGACCGTCGACGACCGCCTGGCCGCGCTCGACGCGGAGCTGGAGGAGAACATCACGGACGTCCGGGAGCGCGTGATCCAGGTCAAGCGGGAGGCCGACGAGAAGGCCCCCGCGGCGCACGACCACGACGACCTCGAAACCACCCTGGACGACGTGTCCGAGACTGTCGACGACGTCTCCGAGGACCTCGACGATCTGGGCGAGTCCATCGAGGCGCTCGAGGCACGCCTCGAGGACGACCTCGATGCTGCGTCGGCCGCCCGGGAGTCACTCCGGTCGGATGTCGAGTCGGACCAGGCGGAGGTCTCCCGAAAGCTGGACGTGCTCGCCTCGGCTGTCCTCGACCTCAGGGAGCAGGTCGGGGAGCTCGCGGGTCGACAGTCCCGGGCCGCTGCGGTCGACGATCTCGCGGCGGCCGCACAGGAACACGGCGCGCGGCGGGCGTCGTGTGAAGGCTGTGGAGGGACGGTGGACATCGGGTTGCTCGCGGCGCCGACCTGCCCCCACTGCGGGCGGGACTTTCGGGCCTTCGAACCGAAACAGGGCTTCTTCGGCTCGCACGTGCTCCAGACGGGCACGCCCCCGGCGCTCGACGGGACGGTCGACCCCGACGACGACCTCGACGACTTCGTCGAATGAGGGGGACACAGGCCTTTTCTCGGCGGAGGAACTAGGCCGACTATGCAATTTTGTGACGACTGCGGCTCCATGATGCGCGCCGAGGACGGCGAGATGGTCTGTACCGAGTGTGGCGCGAGTGTCGAGAAGGATCCCGACCTCGCCGCGACGTACACGACGACCGAGGCCCAGACGGACGACGACGTGATCGAGACAGACGAGGAGACCACCTTCGAGGGCAAGCCGCGGACGCAGGACGTCACCTGCGATTCGTGTGGCAACGGGGAGGCCTGGTATGCCTTCCTCCAGACGGCCTCGGCGGACGAGCCGCCGACCCGATTCCTGAAGTGTACGGACTGTGGCCACCGGTGGCGCGAGTACAACTAGTCGGCTGGATCGCCGGCATACGGGCGTCATACGGGGGTTTATTGTCTCTCCATGGTGTTGCTCAGTCGTGGAACCGTCCGTAGTGGCAATCGCGGGAGCGAAAGGTGGCGTCGGCAAGACGACGACGAGTCTCAACCTCGGGGCGGCGTTCGCCGAGCGGGGCTACGATGTCGTCGTCGTGGAGGCCGACGTGGCGATGGCGAACCTTCTAGATGCCGTGCAGGTCGACATGGATCCGTACGTGGAGCCGACCCTCCACCAGGTGCTCGCCGGTGACGTGATGGCCACGGACGCGACGTATGCGGCTCCCGGGGGGATCGACGTGCTCCCCAGCGGGATCGACCTCGAGGGCTTCGCGACCACGGACATGCGCCGGCTGAGCCCCGCTATCGGAGCCCTCCGGACGGCCTACGACGTCGTCGTGCTCGATACGAGTCCGGGTCTGAGCCAGGAGACACTCTACCCGCTGGCGGTCGCGGATGCGACCGTGCTCGTCTCGACGTTGCGGCTCGCTGCGGTCCGCGATACCGAGAAGACGGCACAGCTGACGAACCGCGTTGGCGGGTCGATCGCGGGCGCGCTCTTCGTCGACGTCGGCACGGGGCGGCCGCCCTCCGCCGACGCGATCGCCGACTTCCTCGGGGTGACCTGTCTCGGGACCATCCCCGAGGACGCGGCGGTCCCGGTCTCCCAGGAGGCGGGCGAGCCGACCGTCAGTTACGCCCGGTGGAGTTCGGCCGCGAAGGCCTACCGAACGGCCGCCCGGGAGCTCGAACCCATCATCGTCGATCGGTCGACCGCACCAGCGCCTGCCCGGGACGCGGCCTTGGCAGCCGACAGGGCGGCGACCGCGCAGTCCACCGCATCGACGGCGCCCCGGGAGCAACCGGGTGGAACGGCGTCGGGCTTCGTATTCGACGACGAGGCGGGGCCAGGAGCCGAGGAGGACCGCGAGGCGGCGGTCCCCGGGCCCGGCGTGGGCCCGAGCGTGGGAGATGCGATCAGCGAGCTCTGGCAGACGGCCGTCCTCGAGGCCGATGGGGCTGGGGGCTACCGGGGGGATGCATCCGGGTCACCCGCTGGCACTCGCGACGGGCGGGACGCCGACGAGGATCCCGACGACACCGCCGGCATGTTCTAATTCTCGAATCGCTGCTGGCGTCCGTGTTCACCGTCCAGAAGCCTGCGGTTCGTGTGGGGGTTCGGCTCGTGGTCGGTCGATCACACGAGCATCCAGCCCGCGAACACGGCGAGTCCCCCGAGGGCGGTGCTGGCGACCGCGTGCAGGCGCAGGCGATCGAGCAGCGCATGGGAGTCCGTCGTGTCCACGGCGAGTTCGTAGATCTCGCCACCGACCTCACACCGCGGGAGGAAGTCCATCGCGACGTGGAGGAACACACCCGTCGCGAACCCGAAGAGAAGGCCGTGGAGCGCGGGCGAGCCGGGGAGCGAGAAGATCCCGACGGGGAGGGCGGTCAGCCCGACCCCGGCGGCGGGCAGGAGGAGCGTCGAGGTGGGCCGTCCCGCGCCGGCCAGGCGCCGTGCCGCGGCGTAGCCCGCGGGAGCCTTGTGGGAGACGATCGCGAGTCCGAGGAGGGGGCCGAGGTCCGGGATGGCCGCGTAGACGGCGCCGATGACCAGGCCGGCGGCGAGGGCGTGGGCGGCGAGTCTGAGCGCGATGTCCTCGAAGGGCGTCTCGAGGTGGGAGAGCCGGTGGCCCACCGTGTGCGCGCTGTAGCCGACGACGATCCCGGCGGCGACGCCGAACCCGCCGGTGGCGGGGTCGTGACCGAAGGCGTCCGGGAGGAGGAACACCGAGGCGCTCGTGATCATGGCCCCGCTGGCCAGCCCGTAGCCCCAGACCATGCGCCCGGGGTTCTGCGTGTTTGCATCACGTCGACCGAGCGGGATGGCCCCGGCCATCGCGAAGAAGGCGACCCAGGCGATCCCGACGAGCTTCGGCGCGACACCCAGGTGGAGTCCCGCGAGGGTGAACCCAATGAGGAGAACGGGCCCGACGAACGCGACCAGTGGTGGCATGATAATAATCTAATCGCACTTGTTAATAACTTCGCTGGTTTTCAGGCCGGTCGGGAGTGGACGGTCTGGATCACACAGTGAACAGTCCCGTCGGTACCGAATCTCGAAATCTCAATGGACACGACATTTCTCTCCAGGGTTCGGGCCGACGGGGAATCAGCTGAGATCGCGTCGGACCCGTGCCGCGCCGAGTATGCCGGGAATCAGGAGGACGAGGGCGAACGGGACGCGATCGGTCAGGGAGAGCGGGCCCGGCCAGAGGAGGATCACCAGTCCGAGGAGGAGTGCGAGGCCGGACAGGAACCCGACCCCCACCGTCTCGGGTTCGACACCGGTGGACGTGCTCATGCCAGGAGTCTCGACAGGCCGTCCTATAGGTCGTTCGATTCCGCGGGGAATCTCGTCCGGGAGATGTGTCCCCGCCGTTGACGGCATCCCCGAGGAGTCGGCCGGTTGTCGTCGGGGATGACTCGCCCATCCGTGGTGTCGACACCGAGCCATGCCGTCAACGGATATCCTTTAGTGGCCGGAGACCGAGCGACTGGTAATGGGAACCGAGGGCTCGACACGGATACTCGAGGAAACGCTCGCGGTTTTTACGGATTCCGAGACGGTGGGGACGCCCCGCACGACGAGTGAAGTCGCCGAGCATCTCGACTGCGCACGCCGGACGGCGTACGATAAACTCGAGACGCTGGCCGACCAGGGCGCCCTTGAAACCAAGAAAGTCGGCGCCCGGGGGCGCGTCTGGTGGCGACCGATAGACGACGCAGCGACGACCGAGGCGGCAGAGGACCTCGAGGGCGGCCAGGGCACGGCTCTGGAGGAGGCCCAGTTCACGGAATTCGTCGAGGCGGTCACCGACTACGCGATCTTCGTCCTGGATCCGGACGGCCACATCCGAACCTGGAACGAGGGGGCGCGACAGGTGAAGGGCTACGACGAGGACGAGATCATCG
>CAZAYR010000069.1:0-13834 GCA_964489365.1 uncultured Salinarchaeum sp. | reverse complement strand
CCAGATCCAGCTCAACATGACCTGGCATAACACGATGGCGACGGTGGGGCACTTCCACGGTACCGTCGCCCTCGGGACGACGCTGGCGTTCATGGGGCTGGTGTTCTTCCTCATCAAGGCGATGTTCCGCCGGTCGTTCCTCTCCGAACGGCTAGCCTCCCTGGTCCCGTACGCATACGCCAGTGCCTTCGGGATCGCGGTGTTGATGATGCTCTATGCCGGGATCCTCTACGGTGTCCCCCGCCGCACGTCGCGGGTCGTCCGCGAGATCCCCGGTTCGGGGGACTTCAGCCTCTCGGCGGCGATCCCCTTCATGATGATCTTCGGCATCTTCGCGGTCCTCGCGATCATCGCTGGCGCTTTGTTTATCCTCATGGCCGTCGGATCGATCCTCGGCGGGTCGCGTCTCGCCGACGGTGACGACGGCGGGCTGTTGCCCGAGGGCGGCCTCCGCTCCGATGGGGGCCAGTCCATCCACGCCATCGAGCTCCGGGGGACCTTCGGGCTCTGCCTGATCTTCATGGCCGTCTTCGTCGTGTTGTACGTCCTGAACTGGTTCCTCCTCGCGCAACTCTGGCAGATCGGCCAGTAACTCCTTACCCATGCAGAAACCGGACCACGTCCAAGGCGTCCCCGCCACCGTCCGCTGGATGATCAGCCAGGCGTGGCGGGACATGAAAAGCATCTATTTCGCCAACACGCCGTTCTGGCGGTGGCTGAAAAGCGGCGCGTTGGTCTTTCTCGGCTTCTGTGTGTGGGCGGGCACCGCCGTGCTCCTGTCGGTGGAACCGGACTGGGATGTCCTCTACCTCCCAATGGCCTACGGGTTCCTGTTGATCCTCTGGGGACCCCTGACCCATCTCCTGATCGTGCCGCTGGTCCTGCGCGTTCGGCGCCGTTCCCAAGACTCGCGAGTGCTCGCCATCGCCCGCAACGCCGGAAAGATCAACCTCACCATCTTTTTCGCGATCGTCGTCGGACTCGCCGTGCTCCAGCCGGGCCTCATGGTGCTCGAATTCGGGGGCGGTGACGGACCCGGCGGCGGGGTCGAGGTGGAGGGGGAGATCCAGTGTGTGACCGACGACCCGGAGACCGTCACCTGCACGGTCGAGAACGCCGCCGGGTTCGATCACGCGGTCGTGATTGCCGACGGCGAGGTGATCGAACGGGCCGACGAGCCGGCGTACGAGCTGACGTTCGACCGCGCCGAAGTCGACGGCTCCCGGTTCCTCGTCGAGCTGCGCGATGCGGATGGCGACCGGCTGCGAACGGCCTCTCGCTCGCTGTGATCACCCGGTGACGGATCGTCGGGAGTTCGTGACCACGATGATCGAGCTCGCCGCCATCGCCACCGCCGCAAAGAGTGGATTCAGAAATCCCGCGATCGCGAGCGGGATCGCGATCGCGTTGTAAAGCAACGCCCAACCGATATTCTCCCGGATGCGGCGACGGGTCCCGCTGGCGACGTCGAACACGGTCTCGAGGGCGCGGAGATCGTTCCCCCGAATGATGGCATCGGCCGCGTCCCTGGCGCTGTCGGTCCCGCCCCCCATCGCGATGCCGAAGTCGGCCGCGGCGATCGCCGGCGCGTCGTTCGTCCCGTCCCCCACCATGACCGTCGGCCCATCCGCGGAGAGGCGTTCGACCGTCTCGGCCTTGGCGGCCGGGATGACGCCGGTAAAGACCTCGTCAACGTAGGGATGGCCCCGGAGCGTCTCGGGAAGCGGGCGTTGGTCCCCGGTCAGGATCACGGTGTGACGCTGCCCCGCTGCGTCGAGAACCCCCGGCGCTTCGGGCCGGAGCTCATCGTCGAGCCCGATCACGCCCCGGATTCGGTCGTTCCAGCCGACCACAATCGCCAGCGAACCGGAATCATGCAATCGTTCTACGGCGGCGCGAAGCTCTTCATCCGGCGGCCCGAGTTGCGCCGCAAGGAACCCCGGGCGCCCCACGAACACCCGGTCGTCGCCGACCGCTGCGGACACCCCCCGGCCGGGATGCGCACGGAAGTCCCTTGCCTCCTGCATGGCGGCCCCTGCGGCCGCGCCCCCATCCGGCCGGGGGTGGGCGTGGGCGGCGACGATCGCCTCCGCGATGGGGTGGTCGGCGTGTCCTTCGACCGCCGCCGCCCGAGGGAGGGTCTCCGGGTCGCCCCGGACTTCGCGGACTTCCATCTCCCCGGCGGTGAGCGTCCCGGTCTTGTCGAAGACCACGTGTTCGGCGGCCGCCGCAGTCTCGAAGACGCTTGGGTTCGTCACCACGATCCCCCCGCGGATCGCGTCACGGAGTCCCGCGGAGGTCGCGAGCGGCGTGGCCAGACCCATCGCACAGGGACAGGACACGAGCAAGACCGTCAACCCCCAGAGCATGGCATCCGGGAACGGGTCCCCGGCGAGGAGCCGCCAGGCGAACACCGACGTGCCGAGGACGAGGATCACCGGGACGAACACCGTCGCGAGGGCGTCGACGAATCGCTGGATGCTGGGGCGATCGCTCTGGATCTCCCACATGGCTTCGGTAATCCGAGCGGCCGTACTCCGCGCCGACGGGCCGATCTCGACGGTCATCGACTCCCCGAGGACCGTCGATCCCCCGATCACGTCGTCGCCGGGTTCCTTCGCGACCGGGATGGATTCCCCCGTGAGGAGGGATTCGTCCACGTCAGTCGTGCCCTCCGAAACAACTCCGTCCAGGGGGACACGCTCGCCGGGATGGACCAGGACCTCGTCGCCCCCGCGGAGCTCCTCGATCGGCACCGAAGCCGGCCCCTCGGAGTCCACCCGGACGGCCTCGTCGGGACTCTTTGGACCGCCCGGGGGCACCTCCTCGGTCACGCGCCGGTGCAGCGAGCGCTCATAGTGCCGTCCCACACCGACGATCAGGACCACCATGATGGAGACGTCGAAATACAGGTGTGTCGAGCCCATCGCGAGCGCGAGGACGCTGTAGACGAAGGCCGACAGTGCCGCGATCGCCACCAGGAGATCCATATTCGGCCGGCGCGTCGTGAGGCTGATCCAGGCCCCTCGTAGCAGCGGATAGCCGGTGTACGCGAGGATCAGCCCCGTAATGAGCCCGATCGTGGCGAGTGGGAAGTACGTCCCCACCGCGTTGGTGCGCCCCAGGTCGAGAATCCCAGTCTCGAAGCCCAGATACGCCGGATAGAGCGCGAAGAGATACCAGGGCATCACGAGCATCGCGAGGAACCCCCCGATGACGACGCGCTGGGCGTAGCGGTTCCGGTCGACGCGCGTGGTATCCTCGTTGCGCGGGACCACGGTGTACCCGTACCCCGACAGCGCCTCCGCAACCGCATCGTCCGTGAAGCGTGCCGGGTCGTACCGGACCCTGGCGGCGCCGAGTCCGTAACTGACGTCGACGTCGTAGATCCCCTCGGCATCCGCCCCGCGGGACTGGACGAACGCCTCGCAGGTCGTACAGTGCATGCCCTCGACCCGGAAATATCCGACCGTCGCCTCCGGGGGGACGTCTTCGTCGTCGACGCTAGCGTCCTCCAGCTCGGAGACCTCCTCGACGTCCTCCAATGTGGTCGCGATCCGCATGCAGCCCCGACAGCAGTAGGCCCCCTCGCCCATGTCGGGTCGAACCGGGGAGTCGGGGACCGGGAGGTCACACAGATCGCAACCGGTCATCCCTCGGAGCCAATCGGAGGACGGTCATGAATGCTCGGGGTGGGCAGGCGTCGGAGCCTCACCCGTCCCGATCCGGATCCTCCCGCGGCAGTTCGCCATGGACGAACGGCCCCGCCGCCAAGGTGCGGGTGGTGATACTCGCCGCGCGAAACACGTACGCAGTGAGCACGATGTAGGGGAACAGGGAAATCGCAAACGAGAGGCTCATGAACACCGAGAGCGGGGAGACCCCGACAACCGTGACCTCCGGAAACAGCCCGACCTCGATGGCCAACATGACGTACGTGATAAAGACGATCACCGGTAACGAGACCAACAACAACGTTTTCGAGAGATCCGAGAACTCCCGCTTGTAGTACAGCGATTTGAAATACTCGCGACCGATCAGAAAGTCCTCGAGAGATTCCGCGAGTGCCTCGATCTCGCGTCGGTCCTCCCGGTCGAGATCGTCTCTCCACCGCACGAGCAACCCATTCACGCGGTAGAGCTGCCAAGAGACGTCATAATCGAGCCCGACCAGCAGCTCGTCGGTCGTGCCGAACTCCACGAGATCCAACGTCGCGAGGAGTTCTTCGGCGTTTGCCTCGATGTGCTCGGTGAGGGCCTCAACCGCCTCGTGGAACGCCGGGTCGTACTTGTCGTCGTCGATGGACTCGAGCTGCTCGGCATGGTCCCCGATCGACCGAATCAGCGCATAGAGGAAATGGCCCGTCTGTGGTGGGATGGTCTCGACGTCGGGCGGGAGGCTGACGCCATGGCGAAACTCGATCGCGTCCTCGACCCGCGCCCGCTGCTCGCCCACCGTCGTCAACTCTTGCCCGACGCCGACGGACGCGATCGCGACGACGATCGACACGAGGAGGATGACCCCGCCGAGGATCGTATTCAGGATCGTCTGGATCATTTCGGTTTCGGTGAGCAAGAATCGATACTGAATCGGTCGGAGCCGACCCAGCAATAGCAGCGAAGCGAGCACGAATCCGAGCAATAACATCGACACACGGAGACGGTCCCCGTGGAACAGCAGCCACCGTTTGATGCGTGTCTCTCCGGAATACCGGAAGGCGCGTGCGCTAACGGCACCGTCCGGGAGATCCGTCGACATAGGTATCGCCTCCGCGCGGGGCCCGTTTCGCTATGGAGCGTCTTATCGCCGCGTAGTCGGGCCCAAAACCTCGCGAGGCTCATCCGAGCGGCGCGCGCTCAGGCGGGCGCGTGGCCACCGCGGTAATGCGAGGCCCACTTGGTGACGGCGCGCCGGTACTGGGCGAGGCCTACGATCCCGAGGACGACGCCGAACAGGCCAAGCAGCCCCAAGGCGGGGACGTCCAGGGGCGCGAGCGAAAAGGCGACGACGAGGATCGGGACGAGCGGGACGGCCATCGCCACCCCGAA
The DNA here is from genome assembly GCA_964489365.1 of uncultured Salinarchaeum sp. Taxonomy (GTDB): domain Archaea; phylum Halobacteriota; class Halobacteria; order Halobacteriales; family SKNY01; genus SKNY01. Next base: position 8,786 of record CAZAYR010000069.1, on the reverse strand, counting down.
GGCGGCGAAGCGGCCCGCGTCGAAGAGGAACTCGTTCGGCGAGAGGCCGGTCAGCCGGACCGTCGTGCCGAAGATGTACGCGAGAATGCCCAGCAGGAGCACGGCCCCGACCAGGGCCTCCAGCGGGCGGGCCCCCCGCCAGAGCACACCGGGACCGTACGTGGCCAAGGCGACCGTCGGGCCGGCCAGGAGGAACGCGTCGAACTTGGCGCGAAACACGGCCGGCACATCGACCGGGAGCGACCGATAGGCGGCCACGTCGTCGAACTGGGTCAACCAGTTGTACGTCGTGAAGCCGGTCATCCCGAGGATCGTCCCATAGGCGACACCGATCGCCGGGGACACGCCAGTGATCTCGCCGGCAAGCTCAACGAGGACGACCGTGACCCCGAAGAGCAGGAGCGCGGAGAACAACACCTTGGCAAACCCGCCGGAACTGCGATGGATATCCAAGAGGGAGCGGGTGGCCACGGGCGTCCGAAGCCGGCGGCGCCAGCGCCGGTACGACGGACGGACGTTACGCTGGGTTCGACGAGGAGCGGGGTCGAAGGTGAGGACGCCGAACGCGCCGAGGCATCCAACGATCGCCAGGGCACCCAAGACGCGGGCCGGGGTCGGATCCACGAAGACGCCATAGGCAGTCAGCGAGACGAGCGGGAACTCGATGACCCACAGCACGCCCGCCGTCGCCCCCACGAGGACGAGTACGATCGCCCGCGGCACCCCGAGGTTCACCATCCCGATCCCGGCAACAGTGGCGACGAGCCCGAGGACGAACATGCCGGTTAACGCGAGCCACAGCCCCAGTCCGGTGACGATCGCGGCCGTGGGTGCCATCGCGCCGAATACCACGAGGCTCGACGCGACGCCCAGCGCCATCGGCAGCAGGAACAACGCGGCGTAGTACGCCACATCCTTGAGGACGAAGACGCCGATCAGCTGGCGGGGCGAAAGCGGTAACGTGCGGCCGGAGAAGATCAGCAAGGTCAGATCGCCCAGGAGGTTCCGCGCGGAATCCCGCCCGATCAATGCGATCGAACCGGTGTGCAACCCGAAGACGAACGCGAGCCCGTGGAGGCCGGCGTGCACCCGGTCGACGGACGTCCCGGTCTCCAGGAGGGCGAGGACTGCCCCGGCGACGAGGATCGCGACGAGCACGGGAAAGGACAGGAAGCGCTCGCTGGCGAAAAGGCGACGATGGAGTCGCCACTCCTCGCGAAGCATGGCTCCGAAGATCCGGTCAAGCGGCATGACTCACCTGGGACCCCTCGACGGAATCGAAGAACACATCCAGAAGCGTCCGGTCCGCCTCGAGGGCCGCCGGTCGGAGCGTGTCGACCAGTCGACCGGCCTCGAGGATGCCCACTTGCGAACATAGCTCTGCGGCCACGTGGACGTTATGCGTGGAGAGCAGCACCGTGTTGCCCGCCTCCCGATAGTCGCCGAGCAGTCGCTTGACCCGCTCCTGGACGATCGGGTCCAAATTGGCGAGCGGTTCGTCGATCAACACGATGGCGGGCTCGTGGAGGAACGCCGCCGCGATCATCACTTTCTGCTGTTGGCCGCGAGAAAGGTCGCCCGCGAGCGTGTCCAGGCGGTCCACAAAGCCAAGCCGGTCCGCCCAGGTCCCGATCGCCTCGTCGACCGTCTCGTCCGGAATCTCACGAATGTCGCCACAGAACCGCAGGTATTCACGCGGCGACATCAGGCTCGGCGGCGACTCCTGTTCCGGGAGGATCCCCACCCTGCGGCGTACCTCGACGGGCGAGGCGGTCGGGTCGATATCGAGTACCCGCACCGTCCCCGCGTCGGGCACAGTCTGGCCCGTGAGGATCTCGAGTGTCGTGGTCTTGCCCGCACCATTCGGTCCGAGGAGGCCGAACAACTCCCCCTCATCGACGTCCAGTGACAGATCGGCGAGCGCGGTGACCTCGCCGAAGGTCTTGCGGAGCGATTCCACGTGTATGGCGGCCATCACCGTGTTCGACGCCGGCCCGGCCCAAAAGCGATCGACCTAACTCGGGGTCCGCGCAGCGAGCGGGGACAAGCCTAGAACAGGCTGTCGGCCGTCGCGGCACCGACAACGCTGAAGACCGCGCCGACACACGTCGCCTTGAAGATCGTCGTCCAGAGTTCGAGGCCCTCGATCCCCTCCTCGATGAGAAACGTGTCCGGCGCGTCGAAGAGCACGCCGAGCACGAACACGGAACCGAAGGCGATTACCATCAGCGAGATGAACCTAATGGGTACGCCCACGAACGCGGGCTCTTCGCCCGGATCCCGGTCGGTGTCGGCGCGGTAGAGCGTGGCGTAGCCGATGATGCCGACGATCATCGCCGTCAGGGCCGCCTGGATCCCGTGCATGCCTCGCGCGAGCACCCAGACCTCCTCGGTGACGACGAACGGGCCTGCCAGGAGAAAGCCGCCGACCATCTGCTGGGCGGAGTCGGCCAAGCGAAAGCGTCGACTGATACGCCTCGAACGGCTCACACCGTGAGTACGGCCCACGTGCTTAAATCCGCACTGCTGGGCCGGTCTCCACGGTTCGAGTGCCTCCGACGGGGTGGTGGTATGCGGGGTCCTAATCCGCCGGCCCAGGGCCACCCGTCCGCTGTCTCCATCGTTTCTCGACCTCGCGGTTGGGGATGACCATCAGGTCACCCTCCTCCGTCCGAATCCGTGTCTTGCGTAGGTCGATGTCGGTGATCGTTCCACTCACGTCCGCCGTATCCACGTGATCCCCGTGATTGAAATCCCGATCCCGGAGAAGGTAGACGCCGGCGACGGTATCCGCGATCATCTCCTTGAGCGCGAACGCAACGCCCAGCCCGATGAAGCCGGCCGCGGTGCCCAGACTCGCCGCGACGTCGCCGAGACCGACGATCTTCAGCAACGCCAGCGCCACGCCGAACCACATGAAGATCCCGACGACGGCCACGGACAGGTCGGTGATGAGCTGTTGCTCGACGGGATAGATGCGTTCGAAGACCCCCCGGGCGAGAAATAACACGAGTTTGATGACGAAATAGGAAAGGACCAGGAAGACGATGCCGGAGAGGACGTTCGGAACCGCGGATACCATCCCGTCGGCGAACTCGCCGAGCACCCGATCCATGATCGATGCGGCCTCAATCCCCTCGAGCGTCGCGATCAGCATGGCCGAGCGGTGTGGCGGGCCCCCTAAAGGGATTCTGGCGTACGGCTCGCCAGGCGTTTCGGCCGAACAGATGCCCGATGGTCGCCCACCCTTCGCCCGTCCCCGCTGATGAAGGAGTGTGGTCGATCCCTCCGCCGGCTATCGGGGACCCGCCGGAACGGCCGGTGCTATCGTGTTAAGGTCGGGACTCCCGTCGGATGTCCGCGTGCTTACGGCCGGAGGCGACCCAGCAATTCGTAGTCCCGAGCGGGGGTGTACCGGCGGAACAGGAGGCTATTCGAGAGTACCGAGACGCTCGAGAGGGCCATGGCCCCGGCGGCGAGCACGGGTTGGAGCAACCCGAGCGAGGCCAGCGGGATCATCGCCGTATTATACCCGAGCGCCCACACGAGGTTCTGTCTGATCTTGGCGAGCGTCGCGTCGGAGATCCGGATCGCCTTGACCACGTCGAGCGGGTCATCGCGCATCAGGGTGACGTCCGCGGCCTCGATGGCGACGTCGGTCCCCGACCCGATGGCCGTGCCGACGTACGCAACCGCCAGGGCGGGGGCGTCGTTCACGCCGTCGCCGACCATCATCGCCTTCCGACCGGCATCCTGAATGGATTCGACGGCGTCGGATTTGTCCTCGGGGAGGACCTCCGCGTGCACGTTTGCCGCGTCGATCCCGACCTGCGCAGCGACGGCGCGGGCGGTCCGCTCGTTGTCGCCGGTGAGCATCATCACGTCGACTCCCCGCGACTGCAACTGGCTCACCGCGTCCGCCGCATCTTCCTTGACCGTGTCGGCGTCGGCGACCACGCCCACGAGTTGCCCTTCGTACGCGACGAGCATGGCCGTCTTCCCTTCCTTCTCGAGTCGCTCCATTTCGGCCTGCGCGGGCGAGGGGTCGATGCCCTCGTCCCGGAGGAGTTTCCGGTTGCCGACCAGAACCTCGCCGTCATCCACGAGCGCTTTGACGCCGTGGCCGGGCACGTTCTCGAAGTCATCGGGGTCCGTCACGTCGATGCCGCGCTCGTTGGCCGCCTCGACGATCGCCCGGGCGAGCGGGTGGTCGCTCCCGCTCTCGGCGATCGCGGCGAGCCGCAGCACGTCCTCCTCCCCGAGTCGTGCGCGCGTAGCGAGTTGCCCCCCATCAGTGGCGGGCTTCCCGCCGTCCGCGACACCCGGGGCCTCCCCACCGAACACGACGACGTCCGTCAACGCCATCTCGCCTTTCGTGAGCGTCCCCGTTTTATCGAAGACGACCGTGTCGACGTCCTTCGCGCGTTCGAGGACGTCCCCGCCCTTGAACAGGACGCCGTGCTGAGCGCCGATGGTCGTCCCCACCATCGTCGCGGCGGGCGTCGCCAGTCCCAGCGCACAGGGACAGGCGATCAGCACCGCGGATGCGAACACGATCATCGAGAACTCGAAGACCGAGACGCCCCCGCCGGCCACGACGGGTCCACCGGCGACGGCACCCCATAGCGGGAGCCACTCGACGAAGCCGGCCAGGGCTTCGGGGAACAGGAACCAGACCAGCCCCCAGAGGAGGGCGTTCGCGATCACGGCGGGCACGAAATACGCCGAGATGCGGTCGGCGAGGTGCTGGATCTCCGGCTGCCGGGACTGCGCTGCCTTCACTGTTTGGACGATCTGCTGGAGCGCGGTATCCTTCCCGACCTTCGTCGCCTCGACGACGAGCACGCCGTTCTCGTTGATCGTCGAGCCGACGACCTCGTCGCCCTCGGACTTCTCGACGGGGACGGACTCGCCGGTCACCATCGACTCGTCGACTGCCGACTGGCCGTCGACGACGACGCCGTCGGTGGGGATCCGTTCGCCGGGGCGGACCTTCATCCGGTCACCGACGGCGACGTCTTCGAGCGGCACCTCCTCCTCGTTGCCGTCCTCGTCGACGACGGTGGCGGTGTCGGCCTCCATCTCCAGGAGTTTCCGGAGCGCCTCGCCGGCCTGGCCCTTCGAGCGGGCCTCGAGGTAGTTGCCGAGCGTGATGAACACGAGGATGAACGCGGCCGTGTCGAAGTACAGCCCGCCAGCGATCATCCCGAGCAAGACCGCCACGGAGTAGACGTACGCAGTGGTTGAACCAAGCGCGATCAATACGTCCATATTGGCGCGGCCGTTTTTGACGAGCGCCTTGTAGGAGTTCTTGTAAAACGGCCGGCCGAGCACCAGTTGGACGGGCGTCGCCAGCGCAAACGCGATCCATCCGGACGGAAGGCCGAAGAGCTCGTCTCCGACGAGCCCGAGCTCCAGGAGGTGGTCGGCCATGAACACCAGCAAGGGAAGCGACAGGACGGCGCCGAACAGCGTCAGCCGGAGTTGCCGCCCGATCTCCGCCTCGCGGGCGGCCTCCCTGACGTCACCTTCCCCGCTACCGTCGACGCTGGTATCCTCCCGCACCGGCGAGTAGCCCGCATCCTCGATCGCTCGATAGAAGTCCTCGAGGTTCGCCTCAGCCGGATTGTACGTCACTTGCGCCTCGTCGGTCGCGAAGTTGACGTCGGCCTCCACGACGCCCCTTGTACGTTCGAGGGATTCCGCGACCGTCTCCGAGCAATTCGCACACGACATGTCGGTGACGGCAATGGTCACCGAATCGGTCACTGGCGCATAACCGGCCTCCTCGATCGCGTGGTGAATGTCACCCAGCGAGACCTCGTCGGCATCGTACGCGACCGAGCCTTCGTCGGTCGCGTAATTGATCTCGGCCTCCGTGACCCCATGGAGGTCATCGAGAGCGTCGGCGATCGACGTCGAGCAGTTCGCGCAGCTCATTCCCTGGATGTCGATACGACTCGTGCGCTGGCTCATTATCAGTCGATACGGGCCCCTCCTTCAACCGCCTTTTCCTTTCAAACCTTCAGTGCCTACCCCGGAATAGCTCAGAAGACGAAGTCGACATGGGTTGTCCTCAATCGGCACCTTGTTGCAGTCGTTCGTACTTCTCCTGGAATCGCGCTTCGCAAGACGGACAGCAAAATTGGTAGAGCTCGCCGTCGATGCGGGTCGTCGTGCCCTCGCGATCGACGGTGTTTCCGCACTGGACACACGTGAGGGCGAAATCAGTCCCGCCCAGTTCCGGGGTCCAGTCAGCGCCGGCCAACAGGGTCACCGCGAAGTCCGCGATCGCCCCGTCGCCGAGCGTATCGGTCAGCCAGCTCGCGATGTCGTTGTCGGGGACTCTGGCGTAGACGACTAGATCGCCCTCGGCCGTGGTGAACACGTGTTCGACTGCGCCGGACGCGAGGAGTTCTTCCTTGATCGTCCCGACGCCGGGACTCGACGGGGCAACGGCCAGGTTGATCAACACCGGAATCCCGCCCCGGAGTTGCGAACGATCGATGTCGAGGGTAAACTGGTTGATGACCCCGATCTCCTGTAACCTCGCGACACGATCCGAGACGGCCGGTGGGGATAGCCCGACGACATCCGCGATGTCGCTGTACGGCCGACGCGCGTTCGCCATCAGCAGCCGGAGGATCTCGAGATCGGTGTCGTCAAGTTCTCGCATACCTGACGGGAGGTCGATAGGGAACAAAAGCCCAACGCCGAGCTCACTTTTCATTCTAAAGTTTCGATTCGCATACGACATGGCCGCGTCCCGTTCCCCCAGCCACCACGTTCTCGAGTGATTGGCCACCTTGTTCTGCGAGACCCTTCGAACACCGCTGGGAGACCGAGAGGGAGCGCTACGAGTCCGAACCCGAGGAGTACGTGCCGACCCCCGGTCGCGCGTCGCACTCCGAGGACAGTCGCGATGAGGCCGATCAGAATGATGCCGTATGCCAAGTTGCGCCAGATCGGCTCGTACGAGGAGCAATACTTCCAACAGACGATGGTGTAGGACGGGGCATTCCAGGTTGGGGGCGCCACTTTGGGCCAGAGAATCGACAATACGTCGTCCAGCCGAGCATCGCGATGGTGGGCAGCCCGGCGAGCCACAGCGTTGAGCCTGCGGGCGTCCGCCGTTCGATTCGTCTGTACCCCGCGAGGAATAACGACGGGAAACCGAGAATCCACAGCCAGATGCCGAGCGTGTAGGCCACTGGCCAGTGCTCGATTCGAGGCTGTGTGTAGGAAATGCATAGACGTGGCGGGTGCGTTTGCCCACCGAAACGACGGATCGGGGACGGGGTTGGTCACGAACGCGTCGAGACAAAGGACGGTGCCCACGACCAATCCGAAGAGACGATCGTCGTGAATCGGTCGAGCCACGTGGGGAGCCCCCGTCCATTCCGTGATGCCGGCCGGACAGCATAGACACGACAGCGAGCTATCTCGACTCGGCGTCCCGTTCAAGCGCTTCCCGTCGCTTTTCGTACTCCTCGTCCGTCAACTCGCCGCGTGCGTAGGCAAGACGGAGTTCGTCGAGTGCCATCTCGGGACCGCGCTCTCGGCCCGCGAAAGCTTTGACAACGAGATATCCACCACCAACAAGCACCCCGAGGAACAGGAGCTGCATCACGATCACGACGGCGAACATCCAGCCCGGCCCCCACATCTCCCCTCCCCACATGCCGCCCATCATCGGCCCGAATCCCCACATCCCGAAGCCCATGACGAACATCGGGAAGATCACGAACGCGGCGATGGTGATGAGAATGAGCGTGATCAGTCGTCCGTCGGTCGAAGGGTCGGGCATGTCCGTTCCTCCTGGCTTACGCTACGCGTTCACGGTTCAATGCGGTTGTCCCTTAGAATGATGTGGAATCGGCGGGAATGATATTTGGAATACAAGACTGATAGCGCTTGAATCATTGGTATCATAAGGGCAACTGCAATAGAAGGTCGACGACCAACGCATACACATGGAGGCGACGATCCTCGAAGGAGTTCTCGAAGCACTCCGAATCGGGGTCGGGTTTCTCTGGACGGCGGCCTGGGCGATCATCATGGGGCTGACGATCACGAGCCTCGTCCAGGTCTATGTCTCGAAGGAGCGGATGGCGCAGGTTCTCGGTGATGGCGACCTGCGAGGACTGACCAGAGCCACTGCGTTCGGTGCGGCCAGTAGCGGCTGTAGTTTCGGGGCAGTCGCGATCGGGAAAGGGCTGTTCAAGAAGGGGGCAGACGCGGTGAACTTCCTCGCGTTCATGTTCGCCTCGACGAACCTCATCGTCGAACTCGGGTTGATGATCCTGATCCTGCTGGGCTGGGAGTTCCTCGTCGCGGAACTGCTCGGGGGGCTCATCCTCATCGCGGTGATGGCGGTCATCGTCCATCTGACACTCCCCGAGAACCTCTTCACCGAGGTCCGGGAGCGACTCGACGAGCGCGACCGGGACGCGGGTGTGACCGAAGATCCGACTTGCGGGATGGAAGGCAAAGACGCGTATACGCTGGCGACCGATGGCGGCGAGACGCTGAAATTCTGCTCGGAAGGATGTATGGAGACCTATCTGCAGGAAACGTCCAGTAGCGGCGGCTGGCGCCAGGAGTTGCGGTCGTGGGGTGGCTGGTACAAGGTCGGAAATCAGTACCGGAAGGAGTGGTCGATGATCTGGAAGGACGTGGTCGCGGGCTTTCTCATCTCCGGGTTCGTCATCGTCTTCGTCCCGCAGTGGGTCTGGAACACCCTCTTCATCCAGGGCGACGGCCTGCTCGTGACCGCCGAGAACGCG
>CAZAYR010000068.1:0-13869 GCA_964489365.1 uncultured Salinarchaeum sp. | reverse complement strand
ATCGACGAGGAACTCGAGATCAAGGAAAGCGAGATCGACGCCGAATACAGCGTCACGAGCGTCGACCAGCTCAACGAAGCGCTCGAAGCCGAGGAGACCGAACTCCGCGGATACGCGGAATCGATCGCCGGCGCAGGGGTCGACGTCGCATTCGTGACGGAGGATGTCGACGACCGCGTCGCCTCCTACCTCGCGGGTGAGGGCGTCCTCGCCTTCGAAGGGATCGACGACTCCGAGGCCCGATCGGTCGCGCAGGCGACCGGCGCCCGCCGAATCGGCGACGTCGACGATCTCGAGGACGCGGACCTCGGCTATGCCGAGGACATCCGGGTTGACCTCTACGGCGAGGACGAGCTCACCTTCATCGAGGGTGGCGCGGAAGCCGAATCGGTCACGATCTTCGCCCGCGGGGGAACCGACCACGTGGTCGACGAACTCGAACGCGCCCTCCAGGATGCCCTCGACGTCGTGACGGCGGCGCTCGATAAGGGCGGCGTCGTCCCCGGCGCGGGCGGTACGGAAATCGCGATCGCCGATGCGATCCGCGACGCCGCCGCCGGGATCGAGGGGCGCAAACAGCTCGGTGTCGAGGCCTTCGCCGACGCCGTGGACGTGATCCCCCGGACGCTCGCCCGGAACACCGGGATGGATCCGATCGACGCGCTCGTTGACCTGCGCGCCCGCTACGACCGCGAGGGCCGCGCCGGGCTTATCGCGTCCGGCGAGACCGGGGAGATCGCGGACCCCGTCGAGGGGGGTATCGTCGATCCGGCAGCCGTCAAGCGCGAGGCCGTCGAGAGCGCCACCGAGGCCGCGACGATGATCATCCGGATCGACGATATCATCTCCGCGGACTGATCGAGCCCGTCTACTCCTTTTCGAGCCGCACCGGCGAGCCTACATCCACGCCGAAGGCATTCGCCCCGCGGCCATCCCGCACCGCGAGTTCGACCTTGCCGTGGCTACCGACGGTGACGACCGGGTCGCCCGGGGGCACCTCCCCGTACGTGCGCCGGACGGGGACGGGCTCGCCGTCGACCGCGACGGTGGCGCCCAACGAGTCGGACACGAACGTCCCGTCGACGTTCGTCACCGCGTTCCCGAACACGTCGATCACGAGGATTTCGCCCTCGGCGCGACGACCGCAGACGTTCGGATCCGGGAACCGAAGATCGACCGGCGCTTCCGCCCGCGCGAGTCGATCATGCGCGGGTAACTCCCAGCCATCGAGTTCGTGGACCTCCGCCGCGAGCGGCGCAAACACGTCCCGCCCGTGGAACGTCTCACTGGGCGCCTCAAAGGAGGTCAACCGGAACGGCGACGGGGCCCGATCCAGTGCGCGGGCAACGGGCCATAGGAGGCCGTTGTCCGGCCCGACCAGGACGTGCTCGCCGGCGTCGATCGCCAGGACGTCCCGACCGGTTCCGACCCCGGGATCCACGACGGCGAGGTGGACGGCGGGCGGGAACCATGGCAAAATTTCGCGCAGCCAGAAGGCCGCCGTGTGGACGTCCCCCCGTGGAAACTCGTGGCTCACATCGAGAAGACGGGCGGGCGTGCGGGCCGCGATCACGCCCCGCATCGCGGCCGGGTACGGCCAGCCGAAATCGCTACTGAGGGTAATCACTGACCCGCGCGGGGGCGATCCCCGTTGGCGTCCGTTTCGCTGACCCGCCGAATCCGGCGCACGCCGTCGATTTCCTCGATCACCTCGACCACCGGGTCCGGGACCTTATCGCGCCAGCCATCACCCTCGATCATTCGCCGTCGAATCCCCGCACCCTCGAGGACCTCGCGGTTGTACATCGGGGACTGTCGGACCTCGACGTCGGCCTCCTCGAACAGTTGGATCACGAGGGGGTTGTTCGAGTATGCGACGTCGAAATCCGGGCACATACTCTGCACGTGGCTGACCCACACCGCGTGGCGTTCGAGATCCTCGATCGGGACGACGTAGCTCACCAGGTCGTATTCCTCCAGGCACTTCGTGATCATCATGATCCGCTCGCCGGCGGTAAACGGATCCGAACGCATATGGGAATCCCCCGCGCTCCCGATCCCGAGGACGAGTTCGTCGACCTCCTCGGCGATCTGATCGACGACCCACTCGTGTCCGTTGTGAAACGGCTGAAAGCGGCCAATCAGAAACCCGCGCATGCCGCGTCGTCCGCGAGGAGTCCATAAAATCGTGTCCCATTGCCACGGACCCCCGGCCCTCGGATGCGGGGCGTCCGGATCCAGGCTGAAGACCGCCAAATCTTCCGGGCTCCCGGTCCCGAGATCGGCCCGTCGGATCGAAACGCGGAATCCCATCGGCAAAGACAGGTGTCCGTCCGACGGATGCCGCTCCGTCCGCGACCGCCGAAGGGCGTCCGTCATGGGCAAGGGACCATCCGGGATCGTGGGCTGCCGGTCGGGGATCCCAGGAGAAAGTATATCAGTCACGCGACCCTCTTTTCCCCACGCGATTCGACCCACATGACCGACCACACCGAACCCGAGGAGCTGGTCGAGGACGTCGACGACATCGAAGATCCGACGGCGGAGTCAGACGAGGATCTGTTGGGCGGGCTCGACATCGAGACGACGGCGGACATCGAGGTCCCCGACAGGCTCGTCGATCAGGTCATCGGGCAGGATCACGCCCGGGAGGTCGTCAAAAAGGCCGCCAAGCAACGGCGTCACATCCTGATGATCGGGGCGCCGGGCACCGGGAAGTCGATGCTCGGGAAGGCCATGAGCCACCTCCTGCCGAAGGAGGACCTCCAGGACGTCCTCGTCTATCATAACCCCGAGGACGGCAACGAGCCCAAGGTCCGGACGGTGCCGGCGGGGAAGGGCGAACAGATCGTCGACGCCCACAAGGAGGAGGCCCGCAAGCGGAACACGATGCGGTCAATCCTCATGTGGCTCATCATCATCGTGATCCTCGGCTATTCGCTGTTCGCGAACATGATCCTCCTCGGGATCATCGCCGCGGCGGTGATCTACCTCGTGTTCAAGTACGTCAGCCGGGGCTCGGACGCGATGATCCCGAACCTCCTCATCAACAATGCCGACATCCAGGTGGCGCCCTTCGAGGACGTGACGGGCGCCCATGCCGGGGCGCTGCTGGGTGACGTCCGCCACGACCCCTTCCAGTCGGGAGGCATGGAAACCCCGAGCCACGACCGTGTCGAGGCCGGCGGGATCCACAAGGCCCATAAAGGGGTCCTGTTCATCGACGAGATCAACACCCTGGATATCAAGTCCCAGCAGAACTTGATGACCGCGATCCAGGAAGGGGAGTTCGCGATCACCGGCCAGTCCGAACGCTCCTCCGGGGCGATGGTCCAGACCGAGCCGGTCCCGACGGACTTCATCATGGTCGCGGCCGGCAACCAGGACGCGCTCCAGAACATGCACCCGGCCCTGCGCTCGCGGATTAAAGGCTACGGGTACGAGGTGTTCATGGACGACTCGATCGAGAACACCGAGGAGATGCGCCGCCGCTACGCGCGGTTTGTGGCCCAGGAGGTCGAGAAGGACGGGCGACTCCCCCACTTCGACCGCGACGCCGTGGCGGAGATCATCCTCGAGGCCAAGCGCCGGTCCGGGCGGAAGGACCACCTGACGCTCCGGCTGCGGGATCTCGGCGGGCTCGTCCGCGTCGCCGGCGACATCGCGCGGGCCGACGGTCGCGAGAATACCACGCGCAAGGACGTCATCGAGGCCAAGCGCCGGTCGCGTTCGATCGAGCAGCAACTCGCAGACAACTACATCGAGCGCCGGAAGGACTACGACCTCACGGTCTCCGAGGGCGACGTGGTCGGCCGCGTCAACGGCCTCGCCGTCATGGGCGAGGACTCGGGCATCGTCATGCCGGTGATGGCCGAGATCGCGCCAGCCCAGGGCCCCGGCGAGGTCATCGCGACCGGGAAGCTCCAGGACATCGCCAAGGAGTCCGTGCAGAACGTCTCCGCGATCATCAAGAAGTTCTCCGACGAGAACCTCTCGGAAAAGGACGTCCACATCCAGTTCGTCCAAGCGTACGAGGGCGTCGAGGGTGATTCGGCCAGCGTGACGGTCGCCACCGCGGTGATCAGCGCGCTGGAGGACATTCCGATCAACCAGGATGTCGGCATGACGGGATCGCTGTCGGTCCGCGGCGATGTCCTCCCCGTCGGCGGGGTCACGCACAAGATCGAGGCAGCGGCGAAGGCCGGCATCGACACCGTGATCATCCCCGCGGCGAACGAGCAGGACGTGATGATCGAGGACGAGTACAAGGACCAAGTAGAGATCGTGCCGGTGTCCCACATCAGTCAAGTCCTCGATGTCGCCCTCGCCGGCGAACCTGAGAAGGACTCCCTGGTCGATCGCCTCAAGCGGCTCACCGGTTCCGCGCTCGAACCGAGCGTCGGGGCCGGTCCGACGCCCAGCCCACAGTAGGGCACGTCCGTGGTCGCATTCGGTGCCTTCGGCGTGGGTGCGGTCGTGCTCGTTTCGATTGTCGTCCTCCTCGCACACACGACCCAGCAGGAGCTCGAACCGGATCCGGTCGGGGGGGCCCGCATCCACGCTCGGGCGCTTTCGATCCGGGAACTGTACGTCAACGTCGTGTTCTCACAGCTCGTGGTGGCCGGGGCGTTCGTCCTGTTGATCTGGCTTGTCGACCTTCCGCTCGCCACCATCGGGATCGGCTCGGATACGGGGTCGCTCGGACCGCAGGTGCTCGTTGGCGGGGGTGTCGGGGCGGGGATCTATCTCCTCGACGAGCTCGGGGTCGTCGTGCTGGATCAGCTCGGGATCGAGTACGCGGAAACTCTCCGGCAGTCCCTCGCCCCGCAGGACGCCACGGGGTGGGCCGGCCTCCTGTTCGGCGTGCTCCCGGTGATCGCGTTGGTGGAGGAACTCGTCTTCCGCGGGATCCTCATCGGGGGGATGGCGGCGGCCGTTGCCCTCCCGCTCCCCGTGCTCGTCATCGCCTCCTCGGTGGCCTTCGCGCTGGGCCATGGCCTCCAGGGGGCCGGTGGCGTGCTCGTGACCGGTATTCTCGGGGTGTTCCTGGGGGCGGTGTTCGTCGTGACGGAAAGTCTGCTCGTGGTCGCTGTCGCCCACTATGTCGTCAACGTGCTCGAGTTCGCCATCCACGAGGGCGTCGGCTGACCCGATTCGAGCGGGCGCCCACGGCTTCAGCCGTGGGAGGAGGTCAACCTCAGGATTCGAGCCCTTCCAGCCGTCGTAGCGCGTCTCGAACCTCCCGGGGTACGGCGCCGTACACCCCGTCCACCCGGTGGCCCGGCACGAGCACCGGGACCGGGTTGCCGCCGAGTGCATCCCGAACGATCGTCTCCCCGTCGTCCTCGGCGGTCAATACCGCCGTGCGTTGGACGACTTCGGCCGTCTTCCATGCAGTGCCATACGGAATCTCGCGGACCGTTTCGTACACCCGCCGGTGGGTGGTCGGGACAGTCAAGCCGATCTCGACGTCCTGAAAGTCCTCGCGGGCGCCGTCGTCGAGATACGCGAGCAACCGGGCGAGCACCGGGTGATCGTCGGGCTCGTCGTCGTGGGACGACGGGAAGTCGACGTTGATGACTTTCCCGCCGGCGACGCCGAGCTGGACCCATCGATCAAGGTAACTGGATCGGCCCGCAAACACTCCCGACGTGGGATCCACCATACGCCGAACGCGCACCGCCAACCGATTCAACATGTTGGTCGTGACGGAACGCTTATGTACAAATCCGTCCGTTAGTGTACAACCATGAACGCTAGTGAGGAGCTTGCGTCGCCGGTCGTCGACATTCTCGAGGCGGCGCGGGCGCGCGAACCGCCCGGTTGCGGCCGGCTCCGGGTCGACGCGCGTTCGCTTCCGCGGGCCATCCGCCGTAGCGAGCGCAGGGATCACGTCCCCACCATCGCGGAAATCAAGCCGACGAGCCCGACGAGTGAGCACGAGCGGGACGATGACCCTGTCGAGCTCGCAGCCAGGATGGAGGAGGCGGGCGCGACGGCGATCTCGGTGCTCACCGAACCAACCCATTTCGGCGGAACGCCCGCCGATCTCGCCGCCGTGCGGGAGGCCGTCGACTGCCCGGTGCTGCGCAAGGACTTCATCCTCGACGAGGCTCACCTCGACACGGTCGCCGCGGATCTGGTCCTCCTCATCGCCCGGTTCGTTGGCGAGGACTTGGACCACCTCGTCGCGGCGTCGAAAGACCGCGGGTTCGAGCCGCTGGTCGAGGTCCATACGGTCGCCGAGCTCGAGGCCGCGGTCGAATCGGGGGCGGAGGTCATCGGGGTCAACAACCGCGATCTCGCGCGTCTGGAGGTCGATCTGGCCACCTTCGAGCGGGTCGCCGCACACGCGCCGGAGGAGGTAACCCTCGTGGCCGAAAGCGGCATCGAGGACCCGGCGGACGCCCGGCGAATGCGCGAGGCCGGTGCGGACGCCCTCCTCGTCGGCTCGTCGATCATGGCCGGCGACGTCGGCAGGCTGACCCAACGGCTCGTGGAGGCGGAGCGATGACGGCCGAAGGCGAATATGGGGCGTACGGCGGTCGCTACGTCCCCGAGGCATTGATGCCGGCGATCGAGGAACTCACGGACGCCTACGAGGAGTTCGTACAGGGGGAGGCGCAGGGCTACATGGATGATCTTCGAGAGCATCTGCGCACGTTCGGCGGGCGCCCCACGCCGCTGCAGTACGCCACCCAGCTCAGTGATCGCTACGGGACCGACGTCTACCTCAAACGGGAGGACCTCCTCCACGGTGGGGCCCACAAGCTCAACAATGCCCTCGGACAGGTCCTGCTGGCGCAGTACATGGACAAGGAGCGCATTATCGCGGAGACGGGCGCGGGCCAGCACGGGACTGCCACCACCATGGCCTGTGCGCACCTCGGAATGCCCTGCGAGATCTACATGGGCCGCCGCGATATCAACCGCCAGCGCCCGAACGTGTTCCGGATGCGCCTGAACGGGGCCGAGATCAACCCCGTCGATGTCGGGCGCGGGACGCTCAAGGAAGCCATCAGCGAAACCCTCCGGGACTGGGCCCAGTCGGTCGAGACGACCCACTACGTCATCGGGTCGGTCGTCGGGCCGCACCCGTATCCGGGGCTGGTCCGAGAGTTCCAGTCCGTGATCGGTCGCGAGGCCAAACGCCAGTTCCGCGAGGAAGTCGGCGGCCTCCCGGATGCCGTCGTAGCCTGTGCCGGCGGTGGCTCGAACACGATGGGCGGCATGGACGCGTTCGTCGACGACCCCGAGGTCGCCCTGCACGCCGTCGAAGCCGGGGGGAGCAGCCTGGACGTCGACGAGGAGGCCGGCGTGGCACCAAACTCCGCCACGCTCACGACGGGGACGGAGGGCGTCCTCCACGGAAGCCGGACGAAAGTGCTCCAGGACCAGTTCGGACAGATCCTGGAATCGCACAGCGTGAGTGCGGGGCTGGACTATGCGGGCGTCGGCCCCGAGCTCGCGCATCTCGTGGACGAGGGACGTGTGACCGCGGCCGCGGTCGACGACGACGCGGCCATCGAGGCCTTCCATCGGCTCTCACAGGACGAGGGGATCATCCCCGCGCTCGAGACGGCACATGCCTTCGGATATCTGGAGGAACAAGGGGACGCGCTTGGCGATTCCGTCGTCGTGGTCGTCTCGGGACGGGGGGACAAGGACTTGGAAACGGTGATCGAGGAATCCCTGGAACGCGAGCCCGAGCTCGCCCCCGAGATGGACGTGTTCCTCGACGCGATGGAGGGTCGGTGATGCGCGAGGCCTTCGCGGACGGCGCCGCATTCGTCCCGTATCTCGCGGCCGGGGATACGGGCCGGGAGCGCGATCCGCCGGACATCGAGACGGCCAAGGCGACGACCGCGGCGTTCGTCGACGCCCTCGTCGCCGGCGGGGCGGACGTCGTCGAACTCGGCGTGCCGTTCTCCGAACCGATCGCGGACGGGCCGACCATCCAGGAAGCGACGGTGCGCGCCCTCGAAGCCGGGATGACTGCCGGGCACTGTTTCGACCTGGTGCGGTCGCTGTCCGTCGACGTACCTGTCGTGCTGATGACCTATTTCAATGTGATCTATCGCTACGGGGACACCCCGGGTGTCGAGGCGTTCGTCCGAGATGCCGCCGATGCGGGGGTCGCTGGGGTGATCGTGCCCGATCTGCCGGTCGAGGAAAGTCGGCCCGTCCGGTCGGCCTGCGATACCCACGACGTCGATCTGATCTTCGTGGCCGCGCCGACCACACGGGACGACCGGCTGGCGGAGATCATGGAGGTCGGTTCGGGCTTCCTCTACGTCCAGGCCCGGCTCGGCACGACCGGTTCCCGGGCGGACGTCAGCGATCAGACCCGCGAGACCCTCGATCGCATCCGGCAGTTCGAGGCCCGTAGGGGGGGCGACGCGCTGCCAAAAGGAGTCGGCTTCGGCGTGAGCTCCGGGGACCAGGCCGCCGAGATCATCGAGGCCGGCGCCGACGGCGTCATCGTCGGGAGCGCGCTCGTCGATCTGGTGGCCTCAGCCGATGACCCCGCCGAGGCGACCGAGCGGCTCGAACGGAAGGCCACCGAACTCAAGGAGGGCGCCCTGGCGGGTTCGGAACGACGTCGGAGCGACGCCCCGCGCGGGGATCCTCGTTGAATTTATAGCAACCGCCCGCAAGGCCCCCAACACGCCAAATGCATCCAGGAACCGCCGCGCGACTCGATCGCCTCGGAACGGACGGCCGCTATCTCATCGTGCCGATGGATCACGGCATCACCATCGGGGCCGTCGCCGGTCTGGCGGATATCGAGTCCACGGTCGACGCGATCACGCGGGGCGGCGCCGACGCGGTGCTGACCCAGCGCGGGATGGCCCCGCGGGTTCACCCGCACAAGAACGGAGCCGGCTACCTCGTCCACCTCAACGGGTCCACCACGCTGGGCCCGGATGCGAACGACAAACGGCCCACCGGCACCGTCGAATCGGCCCTTCGCGCGGGCGCGGACGGCGTGTCCTTTCATATTAACGTAGGCAGCGCGTACGAGCCCGAGCAGATCGAGGGCCTGGCGGAGGTCGTCGAGTCTGCCGAGCGTTTCGGGGTCCCCGTCCTCGCGATGACCTACGCCCGCGGGCGCCACCTGGAGGGAGCCGATCCCGAGCACGATGCCGACCACCTCGCACATGCGGTCCGGATCGGCGAGGAACTCGGCGCCGACCTCGTCAAAACGGCCTACAGCGGCGATCCGGGCAGCTTCGAGGCGGTGGTCGCCGCCACCAGCCTCCCGGTGGTGATCGCCGGAGGGTCCCGAGGCACGGACCTCGACACCGTCGAGATGGTCCGTGGGGCGATGGACGCCGGAGCAGCGGGGGTGTCCATGGGCCGTTCGATCTTTCAGCACGAGGAGCCCGAAGCGATCACCCGCGCCGTGGCCACCGTGATCCACGAGGGGGCCAGCGCGTCCGAGGCCCTCGCGGAGGCCGGGCTGGCCGTCGAGGCCTGACCGACGCGCTTCGCCACGTTCAAGCCGGTTAGTCCCGGACCAGCGTGCATGACGCGATCGGTCTGGGTGAAGGCGGACGATGCCGTCGGGGATTGGGATGCCCGGCGGCGACGGATCACGGCCGCGCTCGAGGCGGGCGCGGACTGGGTCCTCGTCGACGAGAACGACGTCGAGGCCGTCCGTAAGCTCGGCGACATCGGGGTCGCCGCGTTCCGGGAAGACGGTGACGTCCATGTGATGGATGCCGAACCCGACGAGGCGCAGGAACCGGACCTCTACGTCGTCGGCAAGGACGGAGAAGGCGACGGCACAATCGCCCTGCCGGACGACTACGCCGGCTCCGCGGACATCTCGACGATCCGTCGGGCGGACAACGACCACGGGGCCTACGTCCGGATCCTCGACGAGGAGTACGAGACCTTCGCCACCGAGGCCGCGCAGGCGGCGGCGTACACGATCGTGATCGGCGAGGACTGGGAGATCATCCCCCTCGAGAATCTCATTGCCCGCATTGGGGAGGAAACGGAGCTAATCGCGGGGGTCACAAGCGCCGAAGAGGCCCGCACGGCCTTCGAGACCCTCGAGCTCGGCGCCGACGGTGTGCTTCTCGATACGGACGATCCCGGCGAGATCACCGAAACCGTCGCGGTCCGGGACGAGACCGAGCGCGAAACACTCGAACTCGACTGGGTCGAGCTCGTCGAGATCGAACGGGTCGGGAGTGCGGACCGGGTGTGTGTCGATACGGGCTCGATGATGGGCGAGGACGAGGGGATGCTCGTCGGGAGCATGTCACGGGGGCTGTTCTTCGTCTACGCGGAAACGGCCGAATCCCCGTACGTCGCCTCCCGACCGTTCCGGGTCAACGCGGGGGCCGTCCACGCGTACGCCCGGGCTCCGGGCGGCGAGACGAAGTACCTCGCCGAGCTCCGGAGCGGCGACACCGTCCAGATCGTCGATACGGAGGGATCGACCCGCGAGGCGATCGTGGGCCGCTCGAAGATCGAGCGACGACCGATGTTCCGGGTCGTCGCGGAGACCGCCGACGGCGACGTGGTCGAGACGCTCCTCCAGAACGCCGAGACGATCAAGGTCCACACCAAGGAGGCCGGACGGACCGCTGTCACGGACCTGGAAGCCGGCGACGAACTGCTCCTGTACTACGATGATACCGCGCGGCACTTCGGCGAGGCGGTCGATGAGAGTATCATCGAACAGTGATCACGCCTCGATCGAGAGCTCGGTCGTACACCAGTGACAAAACGAGAGGTCCTCGTCGACGGTCCGACCACACGACGGACAACGGACCTCGTTGTCCGGGACCGAGAGCCGCTTGCCGGTCCAGTAGGCGTCGACGATGTTGAACAGCGCCACGATCGCGACCCCGACCGTGGCCTCCCAGGGGACGTCCGCCCACGCCGCAGGGATGTCTTGGACACTGGCGACGGACGTGTAGATCTCCGTCGGAATCAACAGCGTCGCCGTCAGGAGCACGGCCCCGAACCACAGGATCGCCCGACCCCATGCCCTGAGGTAGGCGTGGCCCAGCCCCGGATACACGAGGGCAAGAAGGGCCGCGAAGATCGCACGGCGCGGGGGGAGATCCGGCACGCTGAGCGCTCGGCCGTCAGTTCATAAAAAAGTCCGGATTGGCGACGTCGGTGGCCCGAACCTTCATGGCCGGCTCGCCCCGATGGGTTGCCAGATACATGACAGCCGATCCGCCGTACGGGGAGATCCTCGTGCCCACCGACGGGAGTGACGCCGCGGAGGTGGCCGCGGAGCATGCCCTCGCCGTCGCGAGCCAGCATGACGCGGCGGTCCACGTGCTCTACGTGGTCGATGCGCGTATCACCATGGCCGCGGACGACGCGACCCGGGACGAACTGCGCGAGCAGTTAGAAACCGACGGGGCGTCGGCCGTCGGGCGGATCCGGGAGCTCGCCGCCCGTGACGGGCTCGACGTGGACGAACATATCGCCCATGGAACCCCGTGGAAGGAAATCCTCGCCTTTGCCGAGGACGCCAGTATCGACCTGATCGTAATGGGAAGCGCGGGAAAAAGCCCGCGCGAGAAGCGCGTCGGCATGGGCAGCGTCTCCGAACGGGTCGTCGACGACGCGACCGTGCCGGTGCTGGTCGTGCCGGATTAGGCACCCAAGGTGTCGATCAGGCGACGCAGCTCCTCCAGGGTGAACTGTCCCGGCGCGGTCGCCTCGGCCGAAGTAAGCGGGGCATATCCGATCCGGGACCCGTACAGCGGCGCGATCGCCCGGGAGTGCCGACCGGGCGCGCCCATACTCATCGTCGCGACCCGTCGACCTGCAGCGGTATGCCGCTCGGTCGCGACGAGGAGATCCAGGACATCGGGCATCGAGGTCGCCGTCGCCGCGAGCTTCCCGACGTCCCCGGCCGTGGAGGCGGCCTCCAGAAGTTCGTCGAGGCGTGTCGGCGTCGGCGTCCCCTCGAAGTCATGCCAGGAGACGATGACGCTCGTCCCCTGTGTGCGCGCCGTCTCGAGGAGGCGGGTCGCCGCCCCCTCCTCGACACTCCGTAATTCCACATCGATCGCCGCGACCGCATCGTATCCGGCAGCACGTTCGAGGGTTTCGAGCCGCCCGGAATCCCCGGCATCACCGCCCTCCCATTGCGGCCGGTTCGTGGCGATGACGGGAAGCGTCCCGTCGTAGGCGTCGAGCTGCTCGATCGGCCGCTCGGCACCGTCCATGCGGAACTCGACGGCGTCCGCGACCTCCGCTGCGGCTGCACGACCGAGCTCGGTGACGCAGGCGGCGAGTGTGAACGCCTCGAATGACAGCGCCGTCACACCATCGTTGGAGGCTGGCCTTCGGTTAATCGTTTTGATACATGCCGGAAGCTTGACTCCGATCCGCTGCACAGGATGGCGCATGTGCGAGCGCCTCGTTTCCTTGGCGCCGAGCGCGACCCGCGTGGTCGAGGCGCTCGAGGCGGGCGACCGGCTGGTGGCAGTCACCGCCCACGATGCACCCGCGAGCGATGTCGGGGGGTGGTTGACCCCGGATCTAGATGCCGTGGCGGCGGCCGAACCCGACCTCGTCCTCACGACCGACGCCCTGCAGGCCGAGTTCGCCGAGCAGCTGCACGAACGGGGTCTCGAGGTCGCCCATTTCGACCCTCGGACCCTGGCGGACGTCGAGGGGTACATCCGACAACTCGGGCGCGCGATCGGGCGGGGCCAGGCCGCGGACGACCTCGCGGCCCGGTTCCGTACACGGCTCGAACGGATCCGCACCCAGCAGGACGAGGGATCCCGTCCGGTGGTATACTGCGAAGAGTGGGACGAGCCCCCGATGGCCGCGGGGAACTGGATTCCCGAACTCGTCGGGGTCGCGGGGGGACGGTATCCGTTTTGTGAACCCGGCGAACGGTCCCACCCGGTCGACGTCGACGAGATCGCGGCGGCGGAGCCGGAATACGCCTTGGTGCATCACTGCGGGCGGGACGACGTGTCCGCGGCGTGCGTTCGCGACCGTGGGTGGGAGATCCCCCACGTCCACGCGCTACCCGACGACCTCCTCAACCAGCCCGGTCCGCAGCTCGCAGAGGCGGCCGCCCGGATGGCGACCATCCTCGAGACCGAGCCATCTCCGTAGCGCCGTCCGTCGGGCCGGGACCCAGTCCGTTCCTTGGAAGGCATCCCGCACCAAGGGAGGAATCGGGACGCGGGGAGACGAACGGGCGTTATTCGATCTCGGTCTCGAGTTCTTCCTCGTCGAGGTCGACCTCGACGTCCTCCTCGGCGACGCCGGCGATCGAGGCAGCCGGGTCGGCGAGGCCGGCGTCGGCGCCCTCCTTGACCGCTTTGGCCGCTTGTTCCATCTCCTCTAAGTCCATCTCGGCCTCCTCGTCGATCTGCCCGATGAGTTCCTCGATGTTATCGAGACCCAGGAGCGCCCGGGTCTCCTCGTCGAAGGACTGGCTCTCGAGCACGTCCTCGGCCACCTGGACGTCGCTCCCGGTGAGATGCTTGGCGTATCGGCCGAGCAGCGACGAGACTTCCTGGGGCAACACGAACGTCGTCGACTCCCCCTCGCCGATCCGTTCGAGGGTCTCCATGCCGCGTTCGATGACCGCCCGCTCGCCCATCGCCTCGGCGGATCGGGCCCGGAGCACGGTGGCGACCGCATCCCCTTGGGCCTCCAGGACCTGGCTTTGCTTTTGGCCCTGGGCCGTGATGATCGCCGACTGTTTCTCGCCCTCCGCCCGTTCGATCGCGGATCGGCGCTCCCCTTGGGCCTCCAGGATCATGGCCCGGCGTTTGCGCTCGGCCGAGGTCTGCTGTTCCATCGCCCGCTGGACGTCCTGGCTCGGGTTGACCTCGCGGACCTCGACGCTCTCGACGCGGA
>CAZAYR010000067.1:0-13915 GCA_964489365.1 uncultured Salinarchaeum sp. | reverse complement strand
GGCGTTCGGACCAGTCCTTGCGGATGTGATGGCCGTAGGCGACGTTGCGCACGACGCTGGCATCGAAGAGGTTCGGGGTCTGGAAGACCATCCCCAGCCGACGTCGGGCGTCAAGGCGAGTCCGTTCGTCCGCGTCCCACGGCTCGGTCCCGTCGATCCGCACCGTGCCACCGGAGGGCTCCTCGAAGAGCGCGAGTAGCCGGAGGAGGGTGGTCTTGCCCGTCCCGGACGGCCCGATCAGCGCGAGCGTCTCGCCCTGGGCCAGCCCGAGGTTGACGTCCGAGAGGACCGCCGTCGTTCCGTAGGCGTGCTCGACATCATCCAGTGCGAGGTCAGCCCGGCGCGCGGTCCGGGACGTCTCGATGGCCTGGCTCATGTGTTATCGCCTCCGAGTCGGAGCAACAGCCCGTTGATGACCAGCACGAGCGCGACGAGGATGGCCCCGAGGACCAACGCGAGCTCGAAGCGGCCCTGCCGGGCCTCGAGCTGAATCGCCGTCGTCAACGTGCGGGTCTTGCCCTTGATATTCCCGCCGACGATGAGCACCGACCCCACCTCGCTGATCGCCCGCCCCAAGCCCGCGAGGACGCCGGTCAGGATGCCGTACCGGCCCTCCTTGATCGTCACCAGGGCCACGTCGATGCGGGTCGCGCCCATCGCGTACGCGGCATCCCGGACGCCCTGATCGACTCCCGTCACGGCCGCGAGGCTCACACCCGTGATGACGGGTGCCGCCAGGATGAACTGGGAGATGATCATCGCCTCCCGGGTGAACACGAGCGGGAAGCCGAGCTGGCCGATGGGTCCTTGGCTCGACACGGCAAAGAGCACGAGCAGCCCCACGACGACGCTCGGAAAGCCCATGCCGGTGTTGATGACCGCGATCACGAATCCGCGCCCGGGAAAGTCCGTAAATCCCACCAACAGGGCGACCGGGACGCTGAACAGCGTACTCAGTACCACCGCGACCAGGCTGACCGACAGGGAGACGTAGATGATGTCGCGGATGTATCCCCACTCGAAGGGAAACCACGTCAGCCCCGGGTCGAGGGTCAGGGCCAGGTCGACGGGTGACACCATAATGCGACATCACTCCGTGTTCCGCCAATCCTCCGGGACGTATTGTTGAAAGTTCGGATCCGCCGAGAGGGCCTCCGGGAAGAACAGCTGTTCGCCATTTTGTTCGTAGCCCGCGATGAGGTCCTGGCCCTCATGCGAGGTGAGAAAGCCGATGTACGCGATGGCGATGTCGTATGCGACGTGCTCGTGTACGGCGGGATTCACGGCGATGATGCCGTAGGAGTTCGCGAGGCGTTCGGGTCCGCCGTCGATCGGCCCCTGGACGAGGATCTCGAGATCGAGTTCGTCCTGCATCGACAGGTACGTCCCGCGATCCGCGAGCGTATACGCGCCGGCCTCGAGATTCGCCTGATTCAACACCTCGCCCATGCCGCTGCCGGTCTCCCGATACCAGTCCCCACTCGGCTCGATGCCCGCGGCATCCCAGATGGCTAACTCCTTGGTATGGGTCCCGGAGTTGTCGCCCCGGGAGACGAAGATCGCCTCGGCGTCCGCCATCGTCGCGAACGCCGCGGTCACCTCCTCGCTCCCCTCGATGCCCGCAGGGTCGTCGGCCGGGCCGACGACCACGAAATCATTGAACATGAGATCGCGGCGATTGACGCCGTATCCCGCCTCGAGGAAATCGTCCTCGAGCGACCGGGCGTGGACCATCACGAGGTCCGAATCCCCGTTCCGGGCGGTTTCGAGTGCCTGGCCGGTGCCCTGCGCGACGGCGTCGACGTCGGCGCCGAACCGCTCCTCGAAGGCCGCGTTGACCTCCTCGAGCAGGCCCGTATCGTAGGTACTGGTCGTGGTGGTCAGGGTGAGCGTCTCGTCGGCAATGCCGGCGGTGGCGTCCTCGCTGCCCCCCAGACAGCCCGCAGCCAACGCCGCGAGCCCCCCGCCCGTCGCGGCCAACAGTGCCCGTCGTTGCATCGATTATGATACAACGATCCCCGAGTCCCGGCTTAAGCGTTGTGTCTTGAGAGATACTACGGGGACGCTCCGCGTCGGTCATTAGGGACCGTCCGCGACATAGCGCCATGGATCCGGAATGCGATGTCGCGATCGTGGGCGGTGGCGTCGCGGGACGATCGGCGGCGATCTTCACCGCACGCCACGGGCTCTCGACGGCCGTCTTCGACACCGACGAGTCGATTCTCCGGCGCAACGCCCACTTGGAGAACTTCCCCGGCTTTCCCGCCGGGGTCAACGCCCGGCGCCTCCTGGAGCTCATGGGAGACCAACTCGAGCGGGCGGGCGCCGAGCGCCTCGTCGAGCGGGTCGTCGAAGTCGAGCGGACCGACGGCCGATTCAGCCTCGTGACCGAGGAAGATCGGTCCTATCGGAGCCGGTACGTCATCGCGGCGACGAAAAACGAGATCGGCTATCTCGAGGGCCTCGACGGGATCGAATTCGTCGAACACGGGAAGGACTTCGTGGCGACGGACGCGCGGGGACGGACGGGGGTTGACGGGCTGTACGCCGCCGGTCGACTCGCCGAGAAACCCCACCAGGCCATCGTCAGCGCGGGCCACGGCGCGGAGGTGGCGGTGACGCTGTTGGAGGATGATGACCGACCGTTCTATCACGATTGGGTCACCCCCGCGGGCTACTTCACCGACCGCGACCGCGAGCTCCCGCCGGGCTGCGAGGAACTCGATGCACACGAGCGTCGCCGCCGGGCCCGCGAAGCCCGGGAGTTCATGCAGGCGACGTTCGACGAGCCACACCCGGACTCCCAGGAGACCCATCCCAGCCTCCAAGAATGAGCCAGGATGACTCCCCAGGCACGGTCGGACGTGCCGAAGGAGTCGGCGGGGTGGTGCAGGCAAGTGTGTCAATCAGCATCAAGGTATAACTAGCTGGCGTGACAAGATAACCCGATGGCGCCCCCCGCCGACCGGGAGATCCTCCTCGTCCGCGGATCCGTGGCGTCGACCGATCGACTCGAATCCCGCCTCCGGCAGGCCGGCTACGTGGTGACGGCCGTGCCCGATGCCGTCGCCTGCCTCGATGCACTGCGCTCGAAGGACTTCGACGCAGTCATCGCTCCCGAGCGGATCTCCGATCTCCATGGACTCAATCTCGTCCGGGCGATCCGACTGACCTACCCCACCTTGCCGTTCGTGTTTACGCCCGAGGAGGGCAGCGACCGCCTCGCCGGCGACGTGGTGGACGCGGGCGTGAGCGCCTACGTCCCCGTCGATGAGGGCCCGACAGCCGTCATCGCACGCGTCACGGCGGCGCTCCGGGCCGAGCAGCACGACGATGGGACACGTCGTCAAGAGACGCGATCACAACCGTGAACTACGACGGCGGGCAAGCTGGGTCGACGTGAGGACTGGCATATCGGTGGTCGACGCGACCGGGGTCCGGACGGCCCTTCCCGACCTGCTGGGCCGGTTCGTCCACGCGAACGTCGTCGTGGCGAGCGGGACGACAGCAGTCGCGCTGACGACGGCGCTCCTCCTCGGGCTCCCGGTCGAGCCGATGCCCCTGGCGTTCGTGTGGGTGGCTGCCTGGTTTGCGTATACCGCCAACCGGTTCACGGACCGTGCGGAAGATCGGGCGAACGTGCCCGGGCGCGCCGCGTTCATCGCCGCGTACGGGCGTCCGATGCTGTTCGCGGGGGCTGGTGCGTATGCGATCGCGATCGGGCTTACTGGCTGGATTGCCCCGCGCATGCTTCCCGTTGCGCTGGTGCCCGTCGCCGGCGCCGGGCTGTATACGACCGAGGTCTGTCGACGCCGCTTCGCGCTGAAAAACGGGGTCGTGGGCCTCGTCTGGGCGATGATCCCGTTCGGACTCGGGCTGTATTACGGCGTCGCGGCCACGCCGGGGATGTGGCTGATCGCCGGGACCGTCGGCGGGCACATCGCGCTGGCGGCGATGCTGTTCGACATCAAGGATATCGCCGGGGATCGCCAGGTCGGGACGCGGACGCTGCCCGTGCGCGTGGGGGCCGAGCGGACCCGCCGGGCCGTCCGGTTCGGTGCGCTCGTCCTGGCGGCCGTGGTCGCCGTGGGGGCGGTGTGGCTGGAGTTCGGGCTGGCCATCCTCGCGGTGTATCCCGGGCACTTGCTGGCGACGAGTCGGTTCGCCACCGAGACGCGTGGATCCCTGTTCTACGGGCTCGCCATCGACGGGGAGCATCTCGTGGTCGCGGCGGTCGCCATCGTGGCGTTGACTTAAACCTCCCCCGTGGAGTGGGCAGAAGCCGTTGGTCGGTTCGCCCGTACGCATCAACCGGACCGATGACACACCAGCGCATATCGGCGACTGACGACGCACAAGCATCGGACGAACCGGTCTGGGCACGCGGAGCATACGACCGCTCGGCGCCCCACTATCTCGACATGGCCGCTGCAGTCGTGGAGGCCGCGGACGTGGGACCCGGCGACGCGATCCTTGACGTCGGCACGGGAACCGGAAGCGTGGCCATCACCGCCGCACGCCGGGGTGCCGACGTCACGGGTGTCGACATCACGCCGGCCTTGTTGGAAGCCGCCGCGTCCCACGCGGCGGTCGCCGGCGTCGAGGATATCGCATGGGAGGTGGGTGACGCGGCCGACCTGCCGTACCCGGACGAGCACTTCGACGCGACGATCTCGAACCTCGGCCACATGTACGGCGACCCGCCGGACGCCGTCGCCGACGAGCTCCGTCGTGTCACCGTTCCCGGGGGCCGCATCGCGTTCACGTCGTGGACGCCCACCACGGTGTTCCCGGTGCTGGCCCAGCAGATCCTGCCCCATCTCGAGCCCGAGGACCTGCCAGATTTCAGTGCGCCCCCGTTCCTCTGGGGGGATCCGGACGTCGCCCGCGACCGGATGGCCGACGGGCTCGCGTCGTTCGACACCGCGGTGGCAACGACCACGTACCCGGCACGGTCCCCGGCACACTTCTGGGAGTCCATGCGGACGACCTCGGGGTTGCTCATCGACGTGCTCGAGGCCGTCCCGGCCGAGGCGGAGGAGGCGCTGACCGCGGACGCGATCGAGACGATCACGGCCCATTTCGACGACACCCGCAACGCCGTCGAACTCGAGTACCTCCTCGCGACGGGGACGCTCGCGTGATCCATGGAGGCTGCCCGATGACGACCCACCGGTCCGATCGATTCCTTCCCGCTGACGCTCCCCTCGAGACGGAGATCCCGGCGGATCTCCGCGCCGCCCTGGAAGCGTTCCTCGATGGCGAGGCGGTGCCAACGCTGGCCGCCTTCGGCGAGGGGCTCCGTGCCACCTTCGGGGAGCGTGCGATCGCGGAGACGGACCTCTGTACGACCGACGAACCGACGCCCCACCGCGCGCGGACCGGCGACGACGAGTACACGTTCGCGTGCTTTTACGACGCGGTCATCCTCGCGACGCTCCGGCAACAGCGGGTGTCGATCCGCACGGCGAGCCCGGATGGCACGGTGATTCGGGCGAGGGCGGATGGGGCCGGGCGGCTCTCCGTCGATCCCGCGGGGGCCATCTTTTCGTTCGGTATCGATCCCACGATCGCCAACGACGACCGCCCGCCCCGTCTGGAACGCGGCTACGCGGCGATCTGTCCGTACGTGAAGGCCTTTCCTTCGTTCGCGTCGTATGCAGACTGGACGGGGGCCCTCGACGCCCCCACCGTGGCCACCCCGATGACCGACGCGACGGCCTTTGCGGCGCTCCTGGTCGCCCCGTAGGCCGCCACGGCCGGGGGGGGGTCTGGCGAGGGGCCCGGCCTCCCACGTCGGGACCTTGGAGTGATGCACGCGGAGGCGCGTCCGGCGGGAACCCCATCCTGCTAGCGGATCCACGCGGGTTGCTTCGATTGGTTGAAAACAGTCCCGAGCGGACCCTTTCACGTGTCTCGCCGGGAACTGTTCGGGTCCATGTGTGCGATGGTCTTTCTGGTCAACCTCGCACGGATGGTGTTTGCGCCGCTCATCCAGCCGGCGGCCACCGAGTTCGGAGTGACCGCCGCTTCGCTTGGCATCGTCGCCAGCGCGGCGTGGCTGGGGAGCGCGTCCCCCCGCTTGCCGACGGGCTACCTCCTCACCCTCGTCCCCCGGCATTACGTGCTGACGATCACGGGGAGCCTCCTCGTGTTCACCTCGCTGTTTACCGGCGCGGCCCAATCCGTGCCCCATCTGACCGCCGGGGCATATCTGATGGGCCTTTCGAGTGGCATGTATTTCATCGCGGGCAATCCCCTCGTGAGCGAGCTGTTCCCGGAAGGGGTGGGACGGGCGATCGGGATCCACGGGATGTCAAGCGAGCTCGCCGCCGTGACGGCGCCGGTGTTGTTGAGCGGCATCCTCCTGTTCACGAATTGGCGGGCGATTTTCGTCGTGATCGCCGTCCCCTCGATCGTCGCCACGGCGTTTCTCGTCTTCGCCGCGCGTCGCGCGGAGCTGCCGGACGCCGGCACGGAGGACCGCAGCCTCGTCGTCGCGATCCGGGCCCAGTGGCCGCTCATTCTCACGGGGTTGGCGGTCGTCGGCGCCGTGGGCTTTCTCTGGAACGGGTTTTTCAACCTCTACGGCGACTATCTCGACATCGCCAAGGGGATCGAACCCGGGACCGGGCGCCTGCTTCTCTCCGGCATGTTCGCCGCCGGGATCCCAGCGTTTTTCATCAGCGGCGAGCTCGCCGACCGGCTCCCGAACGTCCCGCTGTTCCTCGGCGTGGCCTCGTGTTTTACGCTCAGCGTGTTCACGCTGACCGTGGTCGAGGGCGTGATCGCGATCGCCGTGCTCAGCATCCTCGTCGGGTTTTTCATGTTCGGGATCGTCCCGGTGATCGATACCTACCTGCTCACCTCGCTTCCGGACCATCACCGGGGGAGCGCCTACGCGATGTACTCCTCCTCGATGATGCTCATCCAGGCCCTGGGGTCGGGCACGATCGGGATGGCGGTCGTCCGCGGGATGAGCTATGCGCAGGCCTTTCGGACGGTCTGTGTGCTCGTCGGAGCGGTGCTCGCCATCCTGTTCGTCCTCGACCGGCTGGATCGCTTGCCCGCCGGTGGTCGGCCCGACGGCGCGTTGGCGGCGGCCGATTGAGATCGCCGTCGGGTCCGCATCGATCCAGGTCGCATCGAGCCGACCAGGCTGATCACTGGCGACCGTTTCACCCCCATCCGAACCCCTTATGCGGGGAACCCCGAAAGCATATCCCATGGCGTCGACCCCACCCGGTATCCACACGATCGATCTGGAATTCACCATCGAAGGCGAGACCCGTGCGATTCACCCGGCCTTCGTCGAGACCGACGACGGGGTCGTACTCGTCGATACCGGCATGCCCGATCACGTAGGCGACGTGGCGGCGGCCCTGGATTCGCCGGGATTTGATCTCGGGGATGTCGACCTCGTCGCGCTGACTCACGAGGACTACGACCACGCCGGCGGCGTGAGCGAAGTCGTCCAGCGCGCCGACGCGGCCGTCCTCGCGAGCCATGGGAGTGCCCCATATGTTCGGGGCGACGAGGAACTGCTGAAGTCCGGGTTCGGGAGCTACCCATCGGCGCGGGTCGACGTGGAGCTCGTCGGGGACGTCGAGATCCCTACCGTCGCGGGGCCGATGGTCGTCGTCGAAACACCAGGGCACACGCCGGGTCACATCTCGTATTACTTCCCGGACGAGCGGTTCCTCCTGGCCGGGGATGCGCTGACCGCGATGGACGGATTGGGCGGTCCGGCCGAGGAATTCACCCTCGACATGGCGGCGGCGACCCGGTCGGTGGGTCGCCTCGCGGAGCTCGAGATCGAACGCACGCTGTGCTACCACGGTGGCTTCGTTGAGCATGACCCCGAACGCGTGGCCGCGATCCACCGATCCCTGCAGGGGACGTAGGCCCCGCGTGGCAATCTTTTTTGAACTACCCCTCCGAGCGGTAGGTGCATGTCCGCCGACGAGTACCCCAAAGCGATCTTCTACGACTCGAAGACGACGATCTTCGACTGGATGGACCAGTGGACCCAGGCCAGCGAGCGCATCGTCGAGAAATACGACGCCGACGTCGACCCGAGCTCCTTCCGGGACCGGTGGACGACGGGCATGGCCGGGTACTTCCTCCGGGCCGCGTTCTACCAGTACCGCGATCTGGACCCGTGTATCCGGGACGCGCTCGAGGACACGTTCCGCCATTACGGCATCGACGGCGATCCGGACGATATGCACTACTTCACGGACCTCTACGACGAGGTCTACCCGTTCGAGGAGGCCGACGAGGCGCTGGCGCGCCAACAGGAGTTCACGGAAGTGTGGACGTTCTCGAACGTCGAGCGCCGGTACCTCGACATGATGGTCGACAAACTCGAGGTCGAGCCGGATTTCGTCGGGACGATGGAGGACGCGGGATTCATCAAACCCAATCCGTACGCGTACCGCTGGGTCCTGGAGCAAAACGGCATGTCCGCCGACGAGGTGCTCTACTGTGCCGCCCCGATCTTCGACGTCAACGGGTCGATGGCCTTCGGCATGGAGTGTGCCTACCTCAACCGCCCCGAGCAGGACTGGATCGAGCCCCAGCGGGAACCGCACTACGTCATTTCCGATCTGAACGAACTGGCCGACCTCCTGGAGGATGGCGAGATCACGCCGCCGGAACACGCCTCCCCGGGGCTGCGCGCCTAGGGGGCGAATCCGAGATCGTTATAGCCGGACGCGTCCGAGATCGCAGTGATGCGGGAGAGTTTCCCCGAAGTCGTCGCCGAAACCGCCCTCTTGATCGCGTACCTGATCGGCGCCGCCGGTGCGGGCCTCGTCGGGATGATCGTCGAGTACCACAGCTATCTCTACTTCCTCGCCGGCGAATACCGAATGGCCGGATATTTCGCCGTCGTGGGCTGTGTGGCGCTCGGCTTCGCGTATTTGTTCGTCCGCGACAAGCTCTCGTCGGCGATCACCCACCGGATCGACGGCTGAGCGAAGCCGGTTCGGGTCGGCCGCGACCCCTGTCGGTGTGCGTGCTCGGCAGGACCCACCGGCCACCAGCCGAGAGCCTGCGGGTTCCCTTGGCCGGTGTTTGCCCCAGGAATGCACCGGAGGCGCCGGGAAGGACAGCGTTTAACATGATCCTGTCACGCTTCGGTGATATGGACGTCCACACGTTCTATCTGCTCTCCTGGACCGATATTCCCGAACGCGACCAGGCGGAGTGGCCGTTCCACCGGGTCGACTACGATCGTGACCGGGCCAAGGACCTCTACGAGAACTACTTCGAGCAGATCCGGTTTACCGAGGAAGTCGGCTTCGACGGGGTGATGCTCAACGAGCATCACTACTCCGCGTACTCGATGGACCCGGCCCCGACGGTGGTCGCCTCCCATCTAGCCGCCATGACCGATGAACTCAAGCTGGTCTTCCTCGGAAACGTCGTCGGCATCCGGCGGAACCCGATTCGACTGGCCGAGGAGCTGGCAGTGCTGGATACGATCTCCGGCGGCCGCGTGATCGGCGGCATGGCCAAGGGGATTCCCAAGGAATATCTCGCCTACAATATCGAGGACAACGCCCTCGACGACGGCCCCGACCGGACGCGTGACCGGTTCGAGGAGGCGGTCGAACTCGTCATCGAGGCCTGGACCGCCGACGAGCCCTTTGACTGGGACGGGGAGTTCTTCGAGTACGAGCACGTCAACATCTGGCCGAAGCCCTACCAGCAGCCCCGACCCGAGATCTGGATGCCCGCCAGCAGTGAGCCGTCCTTCGAGTTCGCGGCTAAACACC
This sequence comes from uncultured Salinarchaeum sp., assembly GCA_964489365.1. GTDB lineage: Archaea > Halobacteriota > Halobacteria > Halobacteriales > SKNY01 > SKNY01. Next base: position 4,133 of record CAZAYR010000067.1, on the reverse strand, counting down.
GCATCGGCGTCGCGGTCGCGGGGCCGGCGAACGTCATGAAGGAGCGGTTCGCGACGTACAAGCGGATCGCGGAGGAGCGCTACGACTGGAGTCCGACGAAGGACAAACTGATCCTCCCCCGACGGGTGTTCGTCGGCGAGACGACCGAGGAAGCCCGCGAACAGTGCCGCGAGCACTTCGAATTCTTCTGGGACTATCTCTTCGGCGGGGTGCAGCGCGGGACGGTCGTCCGCAATGCCGGCGACGAGCGATTCGACCCGGAGAAACACGGCGAATTGCTCTCCTCGGGGGTCGAAGAGCAGATCGACTTCGATTTCGACGAGGCCGTCGAGTCCGGGACGATCGCCGTGGGCTCGCCCGAGGAAGTGCTGGCCCAACTCGAGGACCAACAGGAGGCGATCGGCGGGGCGGGCCATTTCGCGCTGACCGTCCATCACGGGGATGCCCCCCACGAGAAGACGATGCGAAGTCTCGAGCGCTTCGGCGACGAGATTCTTCCGGAAGTGAAACGGTGGTAGCGTGATGGACGGTCGTTGAAACCTATTGGCGAAACGAGACCAAAGATTAAGCGGATCGGGGTACTTTCTCACGCTTGTGTACAGGGGTGACCACGGATGAGCACTGGCGGCGAGTACATCCACCGCGCGCTGCGGGCGGCGGGGGTCGACCAAGCGATCGGGATCCCCGGCCGCGGAACCCTCCCACTCGACCGGGCCGTCCGGGAGGACGGCGCCATGGATTACCTCCTGGCCAGACACGAGACGTCCGTCCCGTACCTCGCCTGGGGGTATTACCGGGCCAGCGGCCGGCCCGCGGCGACCATCACCGTCCCGGGTCCCGGGGATACGAACGCTGCGAACGGGCTCCGGAACGCGACGATCGACCGGATCCCGATTGTCCATGTCGTCCCGGAGGTGCCGCCCGACCAGCGCGGGACCGGCTTTATCCACGAGATCGACCCCCGCACGTACGACACCGTCGTCAAGGCGAACGTCGACGTGACCGTTCCGCGCGAGGCCCCCGCCGCCGTCGACGCCGGGATCGAGCGCGCCCTGCGACCCCCGCGTGGCCCGGTGCGGATCGGGATGCCGTATCTGGATCGCGAGATCGAGGGAGGCGATCCCGAGCTCGATCCCGCGCGTGGGGTCGCTGCCGACGATGCGGGATACGAGCGGGCCCTTGACGCGCTTGCGGATGCCCGACGCCCGGCGGTGTACCTCGGCGTCGGCGCCAATCGACCGCCCGACGGGATCGAGGCCCTCACGGAGCTCCTCGAGATGCTCGACGCCCCTTTCGTGACGTCGTATACGGGCAAGGGGGCCGTCCCCGAGACCGATCCGCGGTGGGCGGGCACGACGGGCGCACAGCTGCCCGCCGGCGCCAACGAGATGCTGGGGGCCGCGGACGTCGTCCTCGCCCTCGGCACCGCGTTCTCCGGGCCGACCACCCGCGGCGGGCAGTTCCCGATGGGCGAGACGCTCATCCATGTCGATTCGGACCCCGCGAGTTTCGCCCGGCATTACGAAGCCGACATCGCGATCGTGGACGACGTCCCGACCGCGAGCGAACGGCTTCGGACGGGCCTCGCGGAACGAGGATTCCGCGAGGGCTGGCCGGGCGCGGAGCTCGGACGCCGGATCCGCGAGGAGTACCACGCGTACGTCGAGGAGGAGGGGATGTTCGCGGACCGCCGCCCCGCCCCCACGCCCGCGGTCGTGCGCGAACTCGACGAGGTGCTGCCCGACGAGGCGATCGTGGTCTCCGACATCGCGGAGTGTCGCACCTGGGCGATGCAGCTCGTCGAGGCCGCCCATCCCGCCGGCTTCGTCGCCACCGGGTCGTGGACGAGTATGGGCGTCGGGCTGCCCGGCGCGATCGGCGCGAGCCTCGCCGCGCCGGATCGACCCGTGGTCGGGCTCGTCGGCGACGGCGGGCTCATGCAGTCGATCGAGGAGCTCCACACGGCCGCGGAGGCCGGTCTCGATCTCACGGTCCTGGTCTTCAACAACGGCCAACTCGCGATGATCAACACGACGCCGGGACTCGAGGACTCGCATCGGTTCGGCTGGGACTCCCCGGATTTCCTCGCGATCGCGGTGGGGTTGGGTTGGTATGCCGTCGGGCCGGAAACGCCCGGTGAAACGGCGGCGGCACTCGACGAGGCGATCGACACCGACGGGCCGACACTCCTCGACGTCCGGGTCGACCCGGAGGAGCCTTCGTCGATGGACGCCTGGGCATACGACACCGAACTCGAGTTCGAGGCGCCCTTACCACGCTAGCGACCCCCGCCCCGTCGCGCTCAACCGAGGCTGACATCGAGGTACAGCATCACGACCACGCCGAACATCACGCCCAGTGTCGCCAGGCGTTCGTGCCCGCTGGTGTGCGTCTCGGGGATGATCTCGTCGGAGATGACAAACAGCATTGCTCCGGCGGCAAACCCCATGGCGTACGGCAACAGTGGCTCGACGGTGGCCACGGCCACAGCCCCCAGGAGGGCCAGCGGGATCTCGACGACGCCCGCTCGGAGCCCCGCGAGGACGGCGTAGAACCGCCGATCCATCCCTGCGCTAACGGCCGCGACCGAGACCGCCAGGCCCTCGGGGATGTTCTGGATGCCGATCGCGACCATCAGCGCGATCGCGTCGTCGAGGTTCCCGGAGCCGAAGCCGACCCCGACGGCCAGCCCCTCCGGCATGTTATGGAGCGTGATCGCGAGGATGAACAGCACGACCGGCACCAGGCGTTCGTCGTCCAGGCGGGTCGCTGGGGTGGGATCGGCCTGATCCGGGCGCACCCGGCCCGTCAAGAGATAGTGCGCGTGCGGAACGAGCGCGTCCGCCCGGTCCATGAGCACGACGCCGAGGACGATGCCGATCAGCGTCGGGATCGGATTCCCGCCGGAGTACTGCTCGATCCCCGGGATGATGAGGCTGGTGAAGGCCGCCGCGAGCATGACCCCGGCGGCAAACCCCAGGGCGCCGTCGGTGGCGCGTTGGGAGGGGTTGCGCCAGACCAGCACGAGCGAGGCCCCCATGAGATTCAACGCGGCGATAAAGATCCCGCCGGCCAGCGCCTGCCAGAGCGGGTTCTCCCCCACGATCCGGACGAAGAGATCGATGAGCCAGAGCATCGGTCGGTGGGGTCTACGGGCCGGTTGCACGGACCGCGATATGAGTTTCCCGCTTCAGATGTAGTTCAGCGGGAGCATGAGCAGGATGCCGACCGCCACGCCCGCCGCGAGTTCGGCCTTCCCGCCGCGGGGCAACCCTTCGCCGAGCTCGAGGGCCTCCGGGATGAACTCCGTAAGGACCAGATAGATCATCGCCCCGGCCGCGAACCCGAACCCGTAGGGCAACAGCTCGCGGGCCACGCGGACGAAGGCGAAGGCGATGACGGCGCCGATGGGTTGGGGGAGACTCGAGAAGATCGACCACCAGACCATCCGCCACGGGGACACGCCCATCGTGCGGAGGGGGATCGAAATGGCCGTCCCCTCCGGAATGTTGTGGATCGAGATCGCGACGGTCATGAAGACGGCCAGCAAGGGGACGGTAAAGCCGAGGACGCCGACCCCGCCGGCCAGCCCGAGGTCCGCGAAGGAGACGCCCACCGCGATGCCCTCGGGAAAGCTGTGGACGGTCAGGATCCCGAGGATCAGGACGAGTTTCTTGAAATCGGCCTCCTCGTAGCTTCGGGGATCGATATCCGCGTCCATCAGGATGTCGTGGGCCACGATGACCAGAAGGACGCCGACGGCCATCCCGATGAGGATCTCGAGCGGTGTGCCCTCGGCAAGGCCCTCGTCGATCAGGCCGAAGACGGACGCCGAGACCATGATGCCCGAGGCCAGCCCCCAGAGCAGCACGTTCCCGCGATCGCTGATCGCGTCGAGGAAAAAGAACGGCAGCGCCCCGATGCCGGTCGCCAGCGCGGTCACGAAGCCGGCCAGGAAGACGAAGACGAGGTTCTCGAACAGCGCCATCCGGTCGGCCCTTCACGAGTCCGGACAATAGTGCCCCCGATCCCGGCCGTCGACCGGCTGACCTCGCCACGTCGATCCACTACTGATAAATGAATTGACAGTCGACCGCGGGGATGGCGGAGGCTGAAGACCAGACGCTGCTCGC
>CAZAYR010000066.1:0-14320 GCA_964489365.1 uncultured Salinarchaeum sp. | reverse complement strand
TCGAGCCGATCGCCCGTGTCGTCGACGAGGTGGACGCCCGACAGCCGGAAGCCCAGCGTCTCCTCGGCGATCGCGACGGCGGTGTCGGCCGCGTCGGTCGCGGTCCGGGACGCGACGAGCGCCTCGGTCCGCCGCTGTAGCTCGCTGACGGTCTCGAGGTAGACGAGTCGATCGGTCACGTCCGTATACACCCACAGGTGCCCTTCGCCGTCCGGCAGTTCGATCGGGCGGTAACTCCTCTCGAACGTCCGGCCGTCGGCCAGCTGGAGCTCCTCCTTGTCCACGGCCTCGCGCCGTTCGACGATGTCGTTGATGCCCGCGACGAACCCCTCCGGCTCCTCGAAGAGCTCGCTGGCCGCCCGGGCCAGGCGTTCGCAGTCGGTGCCGATCAGGCCCGCCCGATCACCATCCATCTCGAAGAGCTCGAGTAACCGCTGGTTACACGCCAGCACTTCGCGGCCGGCGTCGTCCGCGAGCACGGCCTGGGGCATGGCTTCGAAGAGCGTCGACAGCAGGGCGTTCGTCCGTTCGAGCTCCCGCTGGCGTTCCCGCTGTTCGGTGATATCGCGGTCGGAAATCAACAGCGAGACGACGTCGCCGTCCTCGTTCTTGACGGGCCGAAAGACCCCCTCGACGGTGAACGGCGTTCCGTCGGCCCGCGCCAGATCCACGTCGAACTCGACGTACTCGCCGTCGGCCGCCCGCGCGATCCATTCTTTGACGCGCCGTTGGACGGCTTCGGAATGTCCGAACCACGGGGTCTCCCAGAACGGCTCGCCGATCACCTCCTCCAGGCTCGCGTCGATATACGCCATCGCCGTCTCGTTGATGTCCAGGACGGTCCCGTCGGTGTCGATCGACCCGACGAGGATGTTCGGGTCGTGGAACATCGCCTCGTAGCGCCGCTCGCTGCGCCGGAGCTCGCGTTCGCGCTCCTTGCGGGCGGTGATATCCCGGACGTAGCCGACGATCCGGTAGACGTCCCCCCGCTCGTCGCGAATCGGTTTCGTCTTCCCGTGGATCCATCGCACCTCCCCGTCGGGGCGGATCACCCGGTACTCGATCTCGACGGAGTCGCCCTCGACGATCCGGCCCATCGACGCGCGTGCCCGATCCCGGTCGTCCGGGTGGATGTACGAGAGAAACGCTTTCGGATCCTCGCGAAGCTCGTCGATCGAGGTCCCCCAGATCTCCTCGAAGGCCGAATTGATGAAGAGCAGTTCGCTCCAGTCGCCGTCGAACATGAACAGGATGTCGTCGGTGTGCTCGGCCAGCTGGGAGAGCTTCTGTTCGGTCTCCTCGATCGCCTGGCGTGACCGGAACTGGTCGACGACGTTGCTGATCCGGTTGGCCAACACGGTATACTGGCTGCGCTCGCGTCCCTTCTGGAGATAGTCGGTCACGCCCGCCGAGATGGCCTCGCTCGCGATCTCCTCCGAGCCCTTGCCCGTGTACAGGATAAACGGCAGCTCCGGGTAGCTCTCCCGCACCGCTTTGAGGAATGCGATGCCGTCCGTGCGTGGCATCTCGTAATCCGAGACCACACAATCGAACCGTTCGCCGGCGAGACGGTCGAGCGCCGCGTCGGCGCTCTTCGCGGTCGCCACGCTGAAGCGTTCGTCCTCGCGCTCGATGAACGTCGCGGCGAGATTGAGGAAATCCGGCTCGTCATCGACGTGGAGCACCCGGATCGCCTCGTCGCTGGCGCGCCCGCGGGCCAGCGGGGGCGTCATCGGGGATCGTCCCCCGGCACATCGTCAGTCACGTGGAAGGAACCCGCACGGTCGGGGTTCCTACTCATCGGCGGCCGGTCGGTGACCTGGCACGCCTGCGGCCTGCCCGGGCCACCTCCGGGATGCCGGCGCGGCTCCATGCGGGTCATGAGGGAATGTTGGTGCTCGGACGAGATTCGTTCAAAACGGAAAGTCTCTAGGGCTGATATGGCCGATCGACCCGTTTCGGGACCCAACGAGGTCCAATGTCGGCGGGTGCACTTCCTCCACGGGAGCGTTCTCATAGAGGGAGTCGAACCCTTCAAACCGGAGCGTCAGCAACCCGGCGACCATGCCCGTCGGCGACCGACGGACGGTCCTCGCGACTTTGGGCTGGCTCACCCTCGGGACCACAGGAGGCTGCCTGTCGTGGTTCGATCCGCCAGTCCCGGCGGGGAGCCTCCGGTTCCGGAACGACCACCATCTCCCTCATACGATCCGCCTCGCGGTGACGGGAGTTGGGGAGGCGCCCGGGGACGGGCCGGGGAACGTCACCGGTGACGTAATCGTGCCGCCCGCCCAGCGCGAGCTCACGTCAGCATCAACCCTGGAACCGGGCGAGACCGAGACCTACGAGGAGGTGTTCGCTGAACCCGTCTATTACGGGATCCAGTTCGAACTCGACGGTGAAGAGCCCGGGGAGGATGCGGGCACGGTAGTGTTCAATCCCGCCCCGCCCGACGGCGATGGCGGGCAGTTCCTCGAGGGCCGCGTCTACGAATCGGGGGAGTTCTCGTGGGTAGTGAGCGGGACGGACAACATGGGCGACGTCGAGGGGTGATGCAACTCGTCGGGCGACTCCGTCGAATCTGCCCCCGAATTCGCGGGAATCCGACGGTCCGACCGGAGTCACCCCCGGAGACGGCGTCGCTCGTCACGGTCTTCATCCAAAGCGACCAGATGCCACGCGTCGAACGGGGTGAAGCCGTGCTGGGCGACGTCGGTCGCCGCAACGAGGCCGGTATCGCCTCGACCATCCATGCGTTCCAGGGCGTTCGCGACGACGAGGTCGACCCTTGCCGAGGATCATCCGGCACGCTCCGGCGATCGTCCCGCGTCATGACGGCATCCATCAAGGTAGACCCGCTTGTCGCCCCGGACACCTCACGCTCCCGACCCATCCCATACCCGAGGACGTCACACGTCCCTCGCGAAATCAGAATCGGCTCGCGCCGGCCCGTCGAACAACAGATACCCGAAGGCCGACGCCGACAGCACGGCGGGGGCCGTGAACTGCACGATCGTGTACGCCTCGAACATGTGATGGAACGCCCAGCCCAGCGCGAAGGCCAGCATCGCCACGCTGACCACCTGTCGCCGGACGAGCCCCCGCGCCAGCACCCCACCCAGGAACAGCAGATAGCCGAGGACCCCCAGAACGCCGAACCGGATCAGCACGGAGAGATAGGAGTTGTGCGGCGAGCCGCTGCCCATCCCCCGAAACGGCGCCGCGAACTCGGAGGTCGAGATGTATCCGTGGCCGAGCACGGCCGGATCCGCGCGGAAGGCCTCGATCGCCGAGCCCCACCGGACGAACCGGCCGCTGTCGTCGACGGGGAGGTAGCCGACATAGACGGCCACGACCGCGAGCACGGAGATCGCGAGCCCGCCCACGACCGTGGGGAGGAGTGCCCGCCGCCCGAACGCCAGGTAGCTGCCGTAGACCCCGAGGCTGACGCCGGCCACGATCCAGGAGACGTCACTCGAGGAGATGATCACCCCCACCGCGGTCACCGCGACGAGCACGGCCGCGACGAGCGCCCCCACGGCGCGACGGGCGCGATGGAGCAGGACCACGGACGCGACGACGCCCGCGAAACTGACCAGCCCGAAGACGTTGACGTTGTTGAAGATCGAACTCGTCCCCTGCCACCACGGCGCGTTCCAGGTCGTGAAGGGGACGTCCTGGGGGATGACCCCGACCTCGAACATCGACGGCGTATAGCCCAGGCCCATGGCGGCGATGCCGAGCACGCCTGTCCCGGCCGAGACGGCGGCCACCGCCCAGAGGAAGACGTCCTCGGGCACGAAGCGCGGTAGTACCAGCACACAGACCGTGGCGACGACGGCCGCCCAGATTGGCCACGTCGGCGACCCGACGTATCGGGGGTCCGGCAGCGTATGCACGAGCACGAGGCCGATGACCGCGCCGAACCCGCCCACGAGCGCCCACTGCACGCGGGATACCGCATCCGCTTCGAGGTCGCCCAGTCCGAAGCCAGTGAGGAGGAGGGCCACGATGACGAGCAGGAGCGAGCTCGGCTCCCCGGCCGGGAACGCGTCGGCACGGTAGCGGTAGAGTACGCCGATGAGGACCAGTCCCGAGAGTCCGACGACGGCCAACGAAGGGAAGTGGGCGTTGCCGTCGACGGCATCGAGGCCCACCACCGCCAGGCCGTATGCGACGAAGAGGATCGCGAGCTGCCACCCGCCGACCGAGACCGGCGGACTCGGCGCTTGCGTCAGGCACACGAGCACGAGGAGGCCCGCCAAGCCCAACCACTGCACGGCTCGACGGAGGCGCCGCCAGCGAAGCGTCGGAACGACCTCCCCGCCGACCCGCCGCCATGCGGTGGCCATACGACTGTGCACCGGCGGGATGGCGATAGTAAACCGGAGCTTGAACGGGAGTGCCCTCCCGTGCAGGCCGGGCGTCCTTGAAGAACCTGAAGCTAGTCCTCGGGCTCGTAGAGTGATACCCACCCGTCGCTTCGGACGACCACCCGGAACCCCCGGTAGAGGAACTCCGTCGTGATCGGACCGGCCGTGCCACCACTGTCGAAAAAGGCCTCCTGCAGGGCCGCGGTATCGGCGACCTCGTAGAGCGGCGGATGTTTCACCTCCCGGGCGTCGATGCCCTCCGCCTCGGCGACCAGCTCGACGATCGCCATCGTGAGCCCGTCGAAGGCCGCCACGTCGACCGGCCGCTGCGCCACCGGCCGCCAGGACGTGTCCGCGGGGACACTGCGGTCAGTCGAAACGTCCTCCGTCCGCCCGTCACCAACCCAATCGTCAGGAGTGTCGTTCATCGAAAGTCCTGCGAGCGTGGGCCTCCTGATCGACGTCGATCCGGCCGCCCACACCCTCGAGTGCATTCAGGACCTGTTCGGCGTTCGGGCCCAACTCGATCAGTTCGTCACCTTCCCTGAAGCGGATGATGTCGTCCTCGACGAGTTTCGGCACGTGGTTGTGGTACAGCCCGACGTACACCGTTTCGATTTGTTCCTCAGCGAGCGTGTCCCCCGGGAGGTCCTGCTCCCAGGCCGCCACCTTCCCGGCGAGCTCCCAGAGCGACCACTCGGTCTCGTCCAGTAACGTGTACAGGAGGTATCGTCGCCGCGGATGGCCGAGCGCCTCGAACACGTGATCCAGCTCCAGATACGGCGGGACGGACTGCGTATACCCCTGCGGGTCCGAGGTCAGGGTCATTAGTTGGGCCCAATCAGGCCAGCCTTAACGACTTTCACTAGAACATGTTTGGGTCCGCGCGTGACGGACTCGTCTCTACGCCCCGAGCCATGAATAAATTTGGTTCAAGCGTGGTCGATACGGGCACGCGAGCCCGGCTCTTCGCGACCGTCGGGGCGGAAGGAGCCCGCGATCGTTGCGCATCTCGTTCGTGGTCGCCGGGGGCGCAATTTCCGCGGGAGAGGCCTTCCTTCGTTGTCGAGTAGTCACAGGAGCCAGTCCAGCGCCGAAGAGGCGACAGCGCACGCGATCGACTCGCCGGACGATCCCCGACAACGTTGAGCGTACGAGCGCAGGTACTCGCCAGCGCTAGACTCGAGGTCTTTCGGGCTTGACCTCCGACGGTAGACTGGCGCTGATGTCGCCTCAATCCGCCCGCACGGCTTCGCCGTGGGTCGCCGTGACGAGGTCGGCGCCATTTTCGGCGATGACCATCGTCGGCGCGTTCGTGTTGCCGCCGGTGACGTTCGGCATCACCGATGCGTCGATCACCCGGAGACCCTCGACCCCGTACACCCGGAGGGCTTCGTCGACGACGGCCATCTCGTCCCGGCCCATCTTGGCCATACACGTCGGATGGAACCCCGACCCGACGAGCTCGCGGGCGTAATCGACGATCGCCTCGTCGGAGGTGACCTCTGCACCCGGCTGGAACTCCTCCCCGCGGTACGGCTCGAGGACGTCTGTCCGGAGAAGCTCCCGTGCCCGACGCACGCAGGTGACGATATCCTCGAGGTCCTTCTCGGTCGTGAAGTACTGGGGATCGACGACCGGATCGTCGAAGGGATCGTCGGATCGAAGCTCCACGTAGCCTGTACTCGTCGGTCGCAGGGGGATCGCGGTCACCGAGAAGCCCTCCTCGGGGGGATGCACGGGCGGGATGCCCGCGGAGATCCCGTACTGAATGTCCGGGGCCGGGAGCGAGGGATCCGAGCGTTCGAAGCCGCCCACGAGCACGGTGTCGGACCGGCGCGTCTCCCGCTGTTCGATCATATCGATCGGTTCGGGGCTCCGATAGCTAACCATCACGCGGAGGTGATCCTGGAGGTTTCGGCCGACGCCGGGCACATCGACCGTGACGTCGATGTCATGTGACTCGAGGTGGTCGGCAGGGCCGATGCCCGAGAGCATCAGCAGCTGCGGGGACTGAATGGCCCCGGCCGCGAGCAACACTTCCCCGCCCGCGTCGACGGAGACCTCCCGGCGGGTGTCGTCCTGGACGTACGCCACCCCGGTCGCCCTCGAGGAAGATCTCGGTCACGTGGGCGCCGGTCTCGACGTGGAGGTTTTCCCGGTCGAGGACGGGCTTGAGGTAGGCCTCCGCGGCGCTGTGGCGCGTCCCGTTCTTGACCGAATAATGGTAGTACCCCACCCCGGCTTGCTGTTCGCCGTTGAAGTCCGGGTTCCGTTCCAGCCCGGCCTCGACACCCGCCTCGACGAGGCGCTCGGAGAACCCGGTCGGCCCGGAATGCCGGCCGACGCTCAGCGGGCCATCGGAGCCGTGATACGCCTCGTCGCCCTCGGCGTTGAGCTGCTCCATGCGCTCGTACAGCGGGAGGATCGACTCGAAGGTCCAGCCCTCGTCGTCGACGGCCTCGGCCCAGCTGTTGTAATCAAACGGATGCCCGCGGACCCACGCCATGCCGTTGATCGCGCTCGAGCCGCCCAGCGTCTTCCCGCGAGGCTGCTGGATGCGCCGCCCGTTGAGCTCGGGCTGGGGTGTCGTCTCGAACCCCCAGTCGAGCTCCGTCCCGACGAGCTCGCGGAGCCGGGCGGGATCGAGGATCCGATCCAGATCGAGGTTCGGCTCGCCCGCTTCGAGCAACAGGACCTCGGTGTCCGGATCCGCCGTGAGGCGGTTGGCGAGGACGCAGCCCGCGCTGCCCCCGCCCACGATGATGTAATCGACCATTAGCGGTTGTTCCGACTGTGAGCGAGGACGGAAATAAAATGCTTCCGAGCGGCAGATCCGCGCCAGGGTCGATCGTGGCTAGGGTTCCACGACGATCTTGACCTCGTCCTCGGCGCCCGCCAGTAGTTTCTCGAAGCCCTTCGACACGAGATCCGCGAGCGGGATCCGCGACGTCACGTAGTCGTCCACGTCGAGCCGGCCGTCCGCGAGGTGCTGGAGCGTGACGTCGTACTCCTCTTGGACCCGAGGCCCCAGCTGATGGGTCGCGGAGCCGGAGACGGTGCGCTCGTGGCGGACGATGTCGTGGGGCTCGATGCTGGCCTCGCCGCCGAAGACGCCGATGATCTTCGCGTGGCCCTCCGGCCGGGCCATCTTGATCGCGTCGTTGATGGTCTGCTCGGAGCCGACCGCCTCGAACGTGATGTCGACGCCAACCCCGGTCTCGTCGCGGATGAATGCGACGGGGTCGGTCTCGGTGGGGTCGATGAGGACGTCCGCGCCGATCTCGCCGGCGATCTCACGCCGGGCCGCGAGCGGCTCGGAGACGTAGATCGGATCCGCGCCGGCAGACTTGGCAAACCGGACCGCCCCGAGCCCGATCGGACCCGTGCCGACGACGGCGACGCTGTCGCCGAGGCCGACCGGCGATGTCTGGACGGCGTGCTGGCCGACCGACAGGGGTTGGGCGACCGCGGCATCCGCCGGCGACACGCCCTCGGGGACGGGAACGAGGTTCTCGACCGGCGAGACCACGTACTCCGTGTAACCGCCCGGGCTGACCGCCGTCGGGCTCAGGTTCCGACAGAGGTTGTACAGTCCCTTGTTACAGCACCAGCACTCCTCGCAGGCGATATGCGGGTTGACGACCACGTCCATACCGACCTCGTAGTCGACCCCCTCGCCCAGCCCGACGACCGTCCCGCCCACTTCGTGGCCGAGGATACCCGGTTCGCCGTCGCCGTACCGCTCGCCGGGGTGTTCGTAGAGATGGAGATCCGAGCCGCAGATCCCGCAGCCGCCGACCTCGATGAGGACCTCGCCGGCATCCGGCATCGGTTCGTCAACTTCCTCGATGCGCATGTCGCGTTCGCCGTAGAAACGTGCGGCTTGCATGGTCTCGTGTGGGCCCGGGCGGATGCAAAAATCCGAATGGTTCCCCGGCCGGTCCTGTGCGCTGACGGGCCGTCCCGCGCGTGAGGATTCCGGCGGACCACCGATCACTGAAGTTTCTTAACCTCGTCCCGCGCATCCTTCCCCATGCCCGAAGAACTGATCGACGGCGTCTTCGACCTGACCCTCGACGAGGAGGGAGGTCGCCGGTATCGCGCGTACTTCGTTGAGGACGACGTGCCCACGCTCGTGGACACGGGCCTTGAGGAGACGACCGATGCCCTAGAAGCCGAACTCGAGGACATCGGGACCCCGCCGGAACGGGTGATCATCACGCACGGCGATCCGGATCACCTTGCGGGGCTCGAAACCGTCGTCGAGACCTACGATGTCGAGACCTGGGTCCCCGAGGAGACCGAGACCGATGTCGCCGTCGACCACCGGTTCGGGGATGGCGAAACGATCGGTCCGTTCGAAGCCGTCTATGCGCCGGGCCACGAGCCCGACAATTACGCGCTCGTCGACGAGGACGCCGGCTACGTAATCCCCGGCGACGCCCTGTTCGGCGCGGACCTGCGGGGGCTGCCCGAGGGCTATCTCATCCCGCCCCCCGCGCTGTACTCGGCGGACATCAACCAGGCCGAGGAGAGCATGGAACGCCTGCTGGAATACGACTGGGACGCCGCGCTGGTCTTTCACGGCACGTCCGTGCTCGAAGGTGCCTACGATCGGGTCGACGCGTTCATCAACTTCCCGGGCAAGCCCGGGTGGGCGACTTACCGGGACTGACGCAACCGTAAAGGGCGGGCTGGTCCTTGGCGCGCCCAGGATGGACTTCGGTTACCACAACTCCGAGTTCGTGACACAGGAGGATCCCCGACCCGACCTCTCGCGGACCCTCGAGCGGGCGAGCTTCCTCGACGAGGCCGGATTCACGTGGTTTTCGACGATGGATCACCTCTGGCAGATCGCGGTCAACGGGCCGCCCGACGAGCCCTTTTTCGATTGCTATACCGTCCTTCCGGCCGTCGCCGCCGCAACGGAGAACATCGAACTCTCGGCGCTGGTCACCGCCCCGCACTACCGCAACCCCGCCTACCTCGGTCGCGTGTTGACGACACTCGATCACCTGAGCGACGGGCGGGCCGTCCTCGGCATCGGCTCGGGCTGGTTCCAGGACGAGTACGAGGGCTACGGCTACGAGTTCCCCGACATCTCGACCCGTAATCGACAGATGCGCGAGACCATCGAGCTCGTCGAGGCGATGTGGACCGGGGATTCTCCAGTGTCCTACGCCGGCGAGCACTACGCCATCGAGGACCTCTATCTCGAGCCCAAGCCGGTCCAGGATCCGCGGCCGCCGATCCTCGTCGGCGGGGGTGGCGAGGAGCTCACACTCCGGGCGACCGCGGAGTACGCGGATCGCTGGAACGTCCCCGGCGTCTCCCCGGCCGAATACGGCGAGAAACTCGACGTGCTGCGATTACACTGTGAACGATACGGACGCGAGTACGACGAGATCGAAAAGACGGTGCTCTGCAGTTCGGTCATTCGCGAGTCGACCGAGTCGGGCCACGAGGCCTACGAGGAGCTCACCGCGAAGGCGCCGATGGGGCCGACGCCCCGGGACGGTTTTCGCGGGGCTGTCGGGTCAGCCGAGGACGCGGCCGCGGTCTTCGAGGCGTTCGGTGAACGCGGCGCGACGACAGTGATGCTCAAAGTCCCCCAGCACGACCGGGAGACGATCGACCGGTTCGTGGATGAGGTAATGCCCACGATGTGAGGCTTCGTCCGACGAGGCGGGGGCCAACGGGATTTCCCTTCCATGAAAAATGACAGCGACTCGCCCGGACCGTCGGTCGACGCGGGGAAACAGGACCGCGCTATTTGGGTGCGGGACGTGATTCCATCGCTTCGGTCGATTCACGCGACCGGGCGCCGAACATGCGGAAGCCGAAGTACACGAGGTACAGGCCGGCGAGGCCGACGGTGAGGTAGACGAGCGCCTCGATCGTCGGGAACGAGCCGAGCAGGAGATCCACGACGTTGAGGTTCCCCCCGATGAACTCCGCGAGGCCGACGAGGCCCCAGTTGATGGCCCCGAGGGCGACGAGTGCGAGTGCGATCCATTCTGCAACGTTGAGTTGGATGTGCTTGACGTGCATGACAATTCCTCGTTTGAATAGAAGTGCTCCAGGGAGATAAACAGGAGTTATAACTTTCCGGAGTAACCGGATCTCCGATACCCGAGGGCAGGCTTTTAGCGCAACGGGCCCGTGGACGACCCAACCCCGATGGCCGATCGATTCGTGTGGCGGTTGCCCCCGCCGCGGTTCGTCGACTGGTCGATCTTCGTGATCGTCGTCCTTGAGGCCGCCTCTGGGCTCGTCTCGTTCACGATCGGGTCGCCGCGCGGCTGGCCGCTGTTCTGGTTCCACCGGATCGCCGGGCTCGCACTGATCGGGTTCCTGGCGCTCAAACTGGCGCGGGTTCGCCGCCGCCTGACCAGCCCTGACGAGTGGCAGCGATCGACGGTGGTGTCCGTGCTCGCGGTCATCGCCGTCTTCGGGACGATCGTGACAGGGATCGCCTGGGTGTCCGGCCTCGACGCCCGCCTCTCGTACTGGACCCTCCTGAGTATCCACGTCGGCTTCGGGCTCGTGCTCGTCCCCCTCATGATCTTGCACCTCTCGACGCGGTTTCGGCTCCCGCGCCGGGAGGATGTCGCCAAGCGTCGGTCGATGGTCGCCTCGACGGGACTGTTGGTGGGCGGGGCGATCGTCTATCGCGGTCAGGAGCTCGCCAACGGGGTTTTCGGGACCCCCGGCGCCGATCGTCGGTTCACGGGCTCCCAACCCCGGGAAGGCACGGGCAATGCGGGATTCCCGAGCACCTCCTGGGTCGCGGACGATCCCGAACCGATCGATAGCCAGGCGTGGACGCTGACCGTGGCCGGCGAACTCGAGACGCCGCGGACGTACGCTTACGAGGATCTCGAGGCCGACGAGACGACGGAGACGCTGCTCGACTGCACGAGCGGCTGGTATACCGTCCGACGCTGGCGGGGCCGCCGTGTCGGCGACATGCTCGACGACCTGGGTGTCGGGGAGGATGCACGCTACGTCCGCTTTCGTTCGGTGACCGGATATCGCTGGTCGCTTCCGGTCGACGAGGCACGTGACGCATTGCTCGCGACGCACGTTGACGACGAACGGCTCGATCATGGCCACGGGGCCCCGCTACGGCTCGTCGCCCCCGGCCGCCGTGGGTTCCAGTGGGTGAAGTGGATCGAGCGCATCGAGGTCCGGCGGCGGGGCGATCCGGCCCAGTGGTTCGTGACGCTGATCAGCGGATTCGGGTGAGCGACGATCGAGGGCGATACGCGAGAAGGTGTCCACCGTCCAGGGAGGGACCGATACGCACCGGGGAAGGTTCCCCCGCTGCATACCCCCCGCGGACCCATCGAAGTCCGGACCGGCTTCACAACTGCACCGGTGATCCCTCAACGGGGCGGTGGGGCTCAACCAAGACGCTCCCCTCGTGACCCTATCGACAAAGCCGATGAGTGCATCGCGGAACGCGACGGACGGCCGTCTCGGAGGGCCCGTCCGACAGCTCGGGCAATCGACTCGCGGGAAACCGGATCCTTCTTTGTGGCCACCGAGCGGACACCTGGCGCATGAGCGACGCAGACGGGCGGGAGCTCCCTCCATTCATGGACGAGGGCGGCCTGTGGCTGGCGGTCCGGGTCGCCCTCCTCGCGTTGCTGGCCGCCCTGCTATACGTCGGCCGGCCGTTGGTGCACGGCCTGGTCTATCGGACCGCCTTCAGCCCAGCCGTGTTCCTGCTGCTTGGCGTGCCGATCGCCGTTGCGGTCGTGCTCTTCCTGGTCGGCCCCCTCCGTGGCTTCCGGCCTCGTACCTACATCGCGGTCCTGACGCTGGTCGTGATCCTCTCGATCCTTCTGGCGATTCTCGTCGGCGTCCCGGCGGCGATGGTCGAGGAGCGGACCCTCGCCACCGAAACCATGGACGAGGCCGCCGAGCTCGACACCTTCCCGGCCGTCAACGCCGACAACCCACGGATTACGCCCCGCCAGGTCGCGGACGTCCAGACCTCGGGCTCGGTGTCCTATCGCCAGCACAGCCTCGGCCGGAGCGACATCGCCCGCATGCCGGACGGCCGGCTCTCCTGGTCGTACGCGATCACACCGGAGGACCTCCGCAATCGGATCTACGAGCACCAGCGCGGGGTGGCGATGAGCGACATGACGCGCATGAGCGACCGGGAACTGTTCGTCCTCGACGAGCAGGAGTTCGCGATCGGCCAGGGGATGTTCCTCCATCGGGGCGCCGAGTGGAACCTCAAGAAGACGGACTTCTGGGCCCAGTACCGTGACGACCCGATCGAGTTCGTCCACGACGGCCAGGCCTACATGGCGTATCCGAAGACCGGCCACGAGTGGCGCGTGGACCTCCTCGGGGGGTTCCTCCCGATCCCGTATACGATCCCCGTCTGGGATGGCGTCGCGCTACTCCATACCGACGGCACGATCGAGCATCTCGACCCGAGCGAGGCCCAGGCGAACGCGATCCTCGAGGGCCAACGTCTCTACCCCCTGTATAACACGTATCGCGAGGTCGACGCGCTCGGCTACCGCGAGGGGATCGTCAACCAGTGGCCGCTCGTCGGCGCCCACGAGGGCGAGGTCGAGATCGCCTCGCTCCCCGCCGGGGCGGGCAACGCCCAGCCCTTCGTGATCGACATGGCCGACGAGCGGATGAGCTACGTCGTCGCGATGGAACCCTACGGCGCGGAAACGCGGGGCCTGGACGAGGTGTGGTTCGCGGACGCCCGGACCGGCGAGTATCGATTCTTCGGCACGGAGCGCGAAACCCTGCTCGGGCCGGAGCGAGCGATGGGCCTGGTCCGTAGCGAGGACACGCGGACGAACTGGGGCTCGAACTTCGAGGTGATCGAGCCCGTGCCGGTCGTCGTCGACGAGGAACTCTGGTGGCATAGCAAGGTCGTCCCGACCGACTACACCGACGTCTCGCGGAACGTCTTCGTGAACGCCCACACCCAGGATGCCGTCGAGATCCGGGATACCGAGTCGGTCATCGAGTTCCTGGAGGGCGAGGACGTCGGCGAGGAGATCGGCTCGGGCGTCGAGCCCGCACCGGGCGAGGAGAACGTCTCCTACTACCTCGTCATCTACGACGAGCACGGCGAGGAGGTCGACCGCATCCCCGTCGGCCCGGACGAGGAGGTCCGCATCGAGGCCGACGAGGAAGACTGACCCGGCGAGCGGCGGCGTTTATGGGCTCGTTTACGACCAGGCCGGGCCGACCACGCCTGTCTGGGGCATGGTCGGGACACGGCTGCGGCGGTGGCTCCTGATCGACGGAAGTCGGTGGGGCATTGCCGGGATCCAGGTGGCCGGGGCCTTCGTCCTCCTGGCGACACTCGGACTCGCGGGCGTAATCGACCTCGCCGACCAGAACGCCGTCCGGGGGATGGCGGGCGGGTTCATTCCCGGCCTGATCGCGTTCCTCTCGATCGTGCTGTCGATCAATCAGCTCGTCCTCTCGTGGACCTTCGAATCCCCCGGCGACCTGCGCGAGCAGGTCGAGGGCGTCCGGTCGTACCGCTCGGAGGTCGAAGCCGTCGCCGGGGCGGGCCCGAGCCCGATCCTCCCGACGGGCTTTCTCGCGTTCGTCCTGCGGACCGTCGCGGCCAACGCCACCCAGCTGGCCGAAAGCGTCGAGGGCGATTGCGACGCCGCCGTCCGCCGGACCGTCCAGGCGTACGCCCGGGAGGTCGCGGCGGAGGCGGAGGAGGCCGGCGCAGCCCTCGAGCGGTTCGAACCGGGGCGGGTCCACGCGCTGGTTGAAGTCCTCGAGTACGAGGACGCCGCCCAGCTCTACGAGGCCCGTCGAATCCGTGCGAACCTGCGCGAGCGCCTCCCGGCGACGACACTCGACCGGCTCGGCGCGCTGATCACCGCGCTCGAACTGTTCGACATCGCCCGCACCCACTTCCGGACGACCTACACCCA
>CAZAYR010000065.1:0-14354 GCA_964489365.1 uncultured Salinarchaeum sp. | reverse complement strand
TTGACTGACTGCATGAAGTCCGTGAATTGAATAACGCTACGGTGAGGGTAATCGAACATCGAATCTCGCATCTCGGCTTCCAACCGTTCAACGATATCCGACCACGCCACGACTTCGAACGTCCCGGTCCTGTCGCGAGGGGGATCGGCGGTGGCCCGTTTGATGTACACGCGTTTCGCTTCGTCCAGCCGAGGAAGCGCAATTTTGTTCGCATCGAACCAATCAAAGCGCCACCGGTCCGTTCTCGCATACCTCGTCGTCTGACGCTCTCCTTCCTCCGCGCCGACTTTCAACTCCAGGAAGACCCCCCACTCGGGGTGGTCGTCCAGCGCATTCCCGCCACAGATCACGAGATCGATTCGGCCCTCCGATTCGTCGTTCGCGATGCGAACCTCGTCATCGATTTCGATGTGTTGGCCCTCGAGATTGAATTGGTGAACGCCGATACACTCCAGAAATGCCTCGAGGAGCGCATAGTCGAATCCATGGGGACGTTGCGGATCGAGGAAGTACTTGAGTGCATATTGATACTTCCCTTCCCGGCCACCCGGCAGGATCGAAAAGATCCCTTTCGGGCGTTGTGCCACTGGATCAAGCGACATGTACTCCTCGATGAAAGATTCTAATGCAGCAGAATCAAATTCCACGACCCGATCGCTCATGCTCGTCTGTCACACGTGCCTCCCTTCAATCTAGTTAACAAATCAGAAGGACTGACGTTCCGTCGTAACAGCCTCACGGTCCCGGCCGAACCCTTTTCGTTTCGCTCCGAGACCGCTCCCCCATGACCCGGGCGTGGATCACCACCGCCAGCACCCACGTCGAGGCGGTGGTGAACTCGATCAACGCCGCCTGCGACCGGGGTTTCGTGCCCGGGGAGCTCTATGTGATCGAAAACCCCGGCGTGACGGAGGAGGTCACGCAGGCGCTCGAGCTCGCGACCGCTATCATCGAGGCCTACGATGGCGACGAACCCGATGTGCACCTTACCTCGCTCGACAGTGAGGTCGAGTTCGACCGGATCCGGACCCACGTCCAGGAGGCGATCGAGGGCGTCCACGAGGAGGGCGGCACCGTCGCCGTCGACATCACCCCGGGCCGCAAGTTCATGTCCGCGATCGCTTTCGCCGCCGGGCTTCGATACGACGCCGACCACGTTTTCTACTTCTACCTCGAATCGCCGACCTACTACGACGAACTGTACCCGAATCTCCCGCGGACCTCGAATCGGCTCGTCGATTTCGCGGAGGAGATATGATCCCGTTCGCCCGGCCCCACCTCACGATCCTGTGCAACGCGCTCTATGATCTGGACGTCTCCCGCATCAGCGTCGCCCATCCGAGCGAGGAGATCGGCGAACTCCTCGAGATCGACCTCGGCGATCCACAGGCGTCGACGGTCTCCCTACGCCACGATGATGGCTCGTATCGAGACGCCCGCCACGAAGTCGAGTGCATTCACGGCCACCCCGCGGTCGACGAACTCCCGGAAGCCAGCTCGTACCGGGACGCCTTCCTCGCCGGCGGGCTCCTCCGGCCGGACAACGCAAAGGAGATCGAGGCGTTTCTCGAGCAGAACGGCTACGCCGACCTGACCGCCGGCCACCGACCCGTCCTCGCCGGGTTCGACACCAACCTCATGGCCTGGCGGATCGCCGACGTCCTCGGACTCGATCCCGGCAACGACCCGGCGGTCAACGGGTTCGCCCTCGCCACCGGCGTGCGCGACGAACTCGACTGGGACGTCAAGCAATCGGACACCCGGCCGCTCGAGGAGGCCTTCGGGCCGCAGTTCGACCAGTTCTGGAACCAGCCCGCCGGCGCCCGGCGCGAGGGACGCCTCGCGGAAAATTACTATCGCCACCTGCGCGATCACCGATACGCCGAAGAGATTCCCTCCGACACCGGCGACGACGCCATCGTCAAGGCCTACGACGGGTTCCAGCAGGACAGCCAGAAGGACGTCATCCTCTTTAGCAACGATCGGGACTTCATCGAGAAGGCACGCCTCCACCACGTGCCCGCCCAGCGCGTCGAGTTCCCCGCGTCGCTGCCCGGTTCGATGGAGGGCTCGTGGCGCGAGATTCAGAATACGCTGTACGTCCTCACGATAGTCTTCGGCGTGCTCGAGTTACCGAAGGTCACGCTGTACGGGGTTTGGAAGGGCAAAAGCGGGCAGGCCTGGCACGACGAACAGCTCATGGTCGAGTGCCGTAGTCCGAAGATCGAGCCGCTGCTCACGCGGGACTTGGAGATTCTAGAGCGCTACGCGGACCTGGGATGAGGCAGTCCCTCCGAGGTTAACCGTTGATGGACCAACGGTTCCGGAGTCCACCTCCCGGAACACTTGACACGGAGCGCGTTTCATATTCCGAGAAGATCAGCCGTGACGACCCCAGACGACGAGATCGGGATGACCCTTTCAGAGCGGTATCTCTTCGAGCTCACCTGGAACGAAAACGGCTCGGCGCGAACCGCGCTCGTCGTCAAGATTCCCTTCGAGCGGCCGTCCGCAAACCCGATACACGGCCCCCCGGCGTTCCGGTTCGATCCGATCGGTATCGGGGACCCGTTCCGCGTCGCGATCCCCGACATCGACGCCGCCCATCCGATCGATCTGGCCGATCTGCCGCCAGCGATGATCGCCAACGCCGCCGCGTCCCTGGAGGGACTCGCGGGGATCGACGCCACCCGGATCTCGACAGGGGATGTCCGTGTGCTTCTCGAGAGGGCAGAGAGCGAGGAGGCCTGCCGGACGACGGTCTCAATGATCGCGGAGGTCCTCGAGGCGGAGGAACACCCTCCAGATTCGCTGGTTCGGCCCTTGACGGATTTTCTTGGTCGAGAGGACCTCGCCCAGGTCTGGGATGATGCCGCGTTCGCGCGGCCAGCGACACGCTGTCTGGTGTATCTCGCCGAGGACCCGGCAGCCATCTTCGAGCTGGTCCCCCACCTCGCGATCGCCGCGGAGCTGGAGGACCTTCCGACGCAGCGGGCCGTGCTCTTCGTGCTCTCCCGGCTCGCTTCGGAACACCCGGAGGAGGTGATGCCGCTCCTGGACGTCCTGGTCGATGGGATCGCCAGCGACGACGAGAATTGCCAGCAGAACGCGCTGTCCGCGCTCGGTCGAATCGTCCAGTCCTACCCCGGCGCGGCGGAACCAGTCTCTGACGAGGTGGCCCAGTTGTTCGACAGCAACGATGCGGGCGTGCGAGCAAACGCCGTCGGGTTGTTCGGCGATCTGTCGGTCGAACACCCGGCTGTCGCGATGCGCTACGGGCCGGAGATGCTGGAACTGCTCGACGACGAAGCGGCGAAAGTCCGGCGCCACGCATCCATTGCACTACTTCGAGCGGGCGAGGCCGATCGCGAGGTCTTCCAGTCGCATGCAGGAGTCTTGGAGGCTGCCCTTGGGGACGACGTGACGGAAGTGCGACGGAACGTCTGCAGCATCCTCGGGAACGAGAAACTCGAGGTCGACGTGGCTCGGCTTCAACAATTGGCACGTAACGATCCGGACGAGATCGTCCGGGAACGGGCCGCCTGGGCGGTCGATCGGTCGCGATAATCGGATCATCGACCGTGTTATCGCCGGACGGAACTATTGCCCGCCTTCGATCTCCTGGACGCCAACGCGGCAGCGTTCCGGACCTCCTTCTCGGGATCGAATGCCTCGGATTCCCTGTGGGAGTCAACGCTTTATCGGCTTCCAAGTATCCGAGCCCTTGACAGGGTGAATCTTCATCGAGTGCTACAGAGCGCGTCCCTGCCGCTGGATTAGCCACTACGGAGGGTTGTTCGCGACGTTCAGGTGATCGAACGAGTCTTCCTTGATGGCCCGGCGCCACAGCTTATGGACTGCCCGCGCCACTAATCGGGGTTCCTCGACGGTGATGCAGGATGGAATCGCGGCGTCAGATTTCGCGTCGGGTGGGACGTGGAAGTGCTTCTCCGCAGAGTGGTCGTTCGGGTGACGATCGAATCGCCAGTGGTGTTCGTTCACGTCGCTATAGTGGAATTTGTACGCCCCCGAGGTATACCACGTCACGTCCAGTCGACACGACGCCGCGTCAATCCCATCCGAGAACGCGAGGCGGAGCTCTCGTTTATTGAGGGAGTCATTCCACTCGTATTCCAGGAACAGCGGTTCTTCGGCAATAAACAGATCTCGGATCGCGACCATCGCGTCGATGGCGGGTTTGCCAAGGTCACCCGTGATTTCCTCCTCGGGAATCCCGACCGATTCGGACCGCGCCATTGCTCGTCAAACCGTTTCCGTGACGTTCGAGCGGGCGTCCTCGGACGAGCCGTCCGCAAACGCCCCCCGTTCTCCCGTAGTTCGACCATCGCCCTCGGTATCGGGATCGAAATCATAGAGCGCGAGCGCCGCGTTGGCAATAGCCAGGTTCTCCTTAATCGATCGCCATTCGGTGACTGCTTTCCAGTCATCTTCTGCGTTCCCGTCTTCTAACTGGAGGACGAGATCATCGGGATCGACCGCGTCGTACCGGTCTTGGAGATTGTCGATCCGTTCCCGAAGTCGCTTGATGCCCTGCACGAGCTCCTCCCGCGAGAGTTCTCCGTGGAGGGCATCGATTCGCTCGATCGCGATCGCCTGTGGGGATCGCTTGTACTGGGTGCCCTGACTGGTCTCCACCGCCTCCGCATGCCCCGTCCCCGCGAGCCGCTTGAGATGCTTCCGCGTTGTGGGCTCGCTCACTCTCGCCCGTTCACCGATCTCACGGGCATACTGCGGGCGGGTCGTGGTTTCGAGGACCGATTTCACCCGTTCGAACGGTGTCGTCCCGGCTTTCCACTCCTCGACCACTGCCTCATTGATGTCACCCTCCCAATGTGCGGGGTCCTCGGCCATAACCCAACGTGTCCACTCATTAGATAAGTATGTTTTTCTCCGAGTAACCATACATTGTCTAGGTCCTCACGGCCCGGCAATTCTCCGCTTCCGGGAGTTCTTCCCTTTCGGCCAGAGCCTGCTCCCCAACCCTCCGCTCGTGAGCTGTGTTTACCCACCCCCCACAAGCTCGTGAATTCTCACCAGTTCACTCGCAACCGCATCCGTGATCCCTGCCTCGGACAGGCGATCCTCCCCGTAGTCGGCTACGAGTTGGATTCGGTCGAACCCCGCGAGCGTTTCCGCATCGCCGAGGATCGGTCGTATCTCCTGCCCATCGACGAACGCCTCGCGGGTGGCGAATCCCCAGCTCGTCCGGATCACCCGATAGTCCGGCCGGTCAAGAAACTGAGCGAGCTCCCCGACATGGGTCGAGAGCCACTGTCGGTCCGCCTGACGATACCCGGGACTGAACGTGTACCCGGCTCGAACGGTTGGGGCACCCCCGCCGGGCCAACAGAAAGCGACGAACAGGTACCGCCCCCGCTTGTTTCTGACTTCCTCGCCTGCCGCGCCGTACGCGATCCAGAGATGGTCAGTGATAAAGCGAGATGGACTCGGAAACCGATGGAGATCCTGGGAGACGCCGTCGCGCCACAGGTTCTTTGGCTGAAGGCCGTGGCCGTCAAGTCGCCCGGCGAGATCGCGATTGAACGTATTGATCTGCTGGTAGTACCGCTCGAGGGCCGTGGACGCGTCAGCCACCTCCGTCAGAAGCGAGGGCTCCATCCCCGCGAACGGGATGTAACCCTCCTCTTCGAGTTTCGTCCGAAGCATCCGTGCCAGAGCGAGCTGGGTTTCCGAGAGCGAGCTCGCATCGATCGAGGAGAGCGCGATCGCGACATCCCGCCACCCGAGCCAACGCACGTCGTCGAGATTCGTGGGCCCGAGCTCCGGCGGTGGTTCGTCGTGGCCGGTGATCAACAGGAGCTCGCCCGCGTCGCCGCCGTGGCGACGCAAATCGTACAGCTCCTCCTCGAGCTGGGGTACGTTCACGCTGCGCCCTCGTTTGACCTCGATCATGACCGTCCCCTCCTCGGTTTCAAGCAGGACGTCGGGGGTTCGGGTCGCGCCCGGATCGATCTTCGAGTGGTATCCATAATGCACCTCGCCGTCGAGCGAGATGTCTGCCTGCGCCAGGATGGCTTCGAGTAACTCGTCGCCGACCAGCTCGACGATGCCGAACGCCACGCGGGTAAGATCGTCCTCGCCATCGATCGACAGATAATCGACGAGCGGTCCGCTCATGGGATGGATCGAGGACCTCGAAGCCAAAGCTAATTGGTCCCCAAGCGCCGGCCGCGGACGGTTTCCGAGGATTTCGGTTGCGGCGATACTCGCGATCAATCCTCGTCCCCGAAGAGCGCTATCGCCCGCCGATAGATCGGCGCTCCGAGCCAATCACGATCGGCAGCAAGCTTCTCGAGCCGGTTCAAGGCCTGTGTTCGATCGAGCTTCCCACGTTGTACTAGCGCTCGAAGGACGAGAGCCGAGATCGCCACCTCAGCGTCACATAACACCTGCAGTTCGGGGACGGCGCGAAGATCGTCAGTGAGAACGAACACCGCCTCGATTTCCTGTTCCACGGCCAGACAACTCGCCTCACCACGATCGATCCGCGCGGATTGGACCGATACCCCCTCGGCTTCGTGAATGATCAGTCGTTCACGCCGGTCGAGGACTGAGCTCGCATTCCGCCCGTGAACGTCATCAATCTCAGCGGTTTCCTGTAGTTCGTCGATCACGATCGACGTGGTATGGACGTCGAATTCGTCGAGGGTCAGCGCGAGGCTGTCAGCAACCGCGAGGGAAATCAGCGCACTCGTATCTGCGACGATCATCGCCGGCTACAATTCCGATAACTGATCGGCGAGCTCGTCACCACGGTCGAGGATGGATCTCGATGCCCGGACGGAGGCGGCATCTTGTCGCCCGATGAAAGCCTTCAGGACGTCGTAGTCGATTTCCTCTTCGAGATATAATTCGACGATTTCCTCTTTGAAGGCTGCCTCGTCCTCGACATCCGCCAAGTACTCCCGGAGCGCATCAATGAGGATATCGGTGCGGGTCCTGTGGGTCACTTTCGCGGCTGCATCGGTTTTTTCGAGGAGTTCCTCGGGGATGCGGAAGTTCACGCGGGTTGTGCTCATCGACGTACCTCGTGTACATACATCGTACTTACATTCCATAAAGATTCGCCCAAGGGAACGGATTGCCCCGTCGGTTTCGGCTCACGGATTCCTGCGAGCCGCCCCACGAGAGGGAGGATTCTCTCGTTGTGTTGACGGGACCGGGCTCGGCACGTCGCGACGCCGATTCCTATGGCCGCGAAATCGTCCACGGAAACGGCGCAGCACGGCATGATCGAACCGATCCGGGCGGCGCCCCGTGTGCGGCCAAAGCTAGGAGGAGGCGAGATGAAGTGAACATACGCGGGTTCGGGGACGATGGATCTTCAGGCCATCCCGCCCCGAGAACCCGTAGGCGTGCAGGGCGCTCTTACTACCTATTTTTATCCGAACGACCTGAATGACGCCCGCCATGGACAAGGAGATCCTCAACCCGGAGACCGGGGACTGGGCGGACCACGAAACGGCCTTTTCGGATGGTGTCGTGTATGATTTCGGCGAGTACAAGCGCGTCTTCATCAGCGGGACGACATCGGGCGCCGAGGGAATCGAAGCCCAAACCCGGGAAATTCTCGACGAGATCCAATCGAGAGTGCAGGATGCTGGGGGCTCCATGGACGATGTGGCCCGAGTGCGAGTGTACGTGCGAGAATCGGAAATGAACGAGGAAAACCTCCAGAAAATCCACGAAACACGACTGGAGTACTTCGAATCGGCGCACTATCCGGCGAGCACGTTGGTCGGCGTCAGCGAGTTCGTCCAACCGGAGTATCTGATCGAAATCGATGCCGAGGCCGTGATTCCCGCAGAGTAAGCGGCGCTCATCGCCTGATTCGTGTCATTCACGACTGTGTAGAGAGCGATCCCATCTGCCTTCCCACCCCAAAACGGGGCGAACTTCCGGCCGGGATGGCTGCAACCTGTGTCGATGGTGTGGAGACTCGATCCTCGCTTCGACATCGGGGGCGACGATGTTTCTGATCCCAACGGGGCGACCGACCGAGATTCCAGCCTCGATGGGCCGAGCGCACGTCGAGTCTCGAACTGACGTTCGGATTCCGGTCGAGCGTTCGGGGAGAAGGTTTTTCGTGGTTGGTATCCACTAGCAAGGAGTTTCGGGATATGAACCGGCGCGAAGGCGAGTCCGGGGACCGGACGGTTCTCGTCATCGGGGGTGGGATCGGCGGGCTGGCGGCCGCGATCGGGTTCGAGGAGGCGGGATTCGACGTCGAGATCTACGAGCAGACCGACGCGATCCGGGAGATCGGCGCCGGCCTGACCCTATGGCGGAACGGGCTCGAAGCCCTGGATGAACTCGGTGGAGCCGACGCCGCTGTGGAAGCCGGGGCGGTGCTCGAGTACAGCGAATTCACCACCCCCGATGGGAGCGTCCTGAATGCATCGGCCCTCGAGGACGTCCTTCCAGATGGATCGGCTTTGCCGCCGGGAATCGGGATCCACCGGGCCGATCTCCAGCGGATCTTGCGCGACCGAGTCGATGACGACGTCGTCCACCTCGACCACGAATGCGTCGGCGTGGAGGACAACGGGGAGCAGGTGACGGCTCGCTTTGCCTCGGGCAAGGAGGTTCGGGGTGACGTGCTCGTCGGCGCCGACGGGATCCATTCCGCCGTCCGGGCGACCCTCCATGGCGAGCGCAAACCCCGATTCAGCGGGGTAGGCGTATGGCGAGCGGTGATCCGGATCGATCAGCCGATGGTGAGCGGCGCCACCTTGACGCAGGCGTTGGGACGCGGGCAACGGTTTGCGGCCCTTCCGATCGGGGACGGTCGTCTGTACTGGGCCGTGACGGAGCGGGTGCAACAGGGCCTGGAACGGCCGACACCGGATTCGAAACAACGCTTGGCCAGGGACTTTCTTGACTGGCGCGAGCCCATTCCGGCCCTCATCGAGGCGACCCCGCAGGAGGCGCTCATCTGGGACGAGGCGGAGGACCGGGAAATCCTGGACGAGTGGGGACGGGGCAATATTACCCTCCTCGGGGACGCCGCCCATCTCGCGCTCCCGTTCGCCGCGCAGGGGGCCAGCCAGGCGCTGGAGGACGCGGTCTGGCTCGCCCGCTACTTGGACCGCCAGGCGGACACGGCGGCCGCCCTCCGCGCCTACGAGGCCCACCGGCAGGACCGAACCGAGATGGTGGTCCGGACGGGTCGCCGATTGGGGCGCATGTGGAACCTCAGGAACCCACTCGCGGTGAGGCTGAGGGATATAGTGTTGAAGTATGGGCCTGACCGGCTCATGGACGGGGCGTTCAAACGCATGGTGGTGACCGATCTGCAATCGGGAACGGAACCAGGCACCGGACCTTCGCCCGAGTTCGCGTGAACCCGGAGGCGTCTCCAGCGGTGAGACTATCTACACGCGCTGGCCAACGAGTACGCCTACTGGTCACGTTCGATGAGCCGGGGGCTATTCCACGTCGACGTGCTCGAGGCCCTCGACCTCCTGTTCGAGTTCCTCGGTGGGGGTCTGGGCGACCGCCGAGCCGAGCGCCCCGATCCCCTGGTCGCCCCCGAGCCAGCTGACGCTGCCGTCCTCTTCGAGGAACCCGAACCGGCCCTGCTCGTCGTCGATCACCAGTACGCCCGCGAAGAGGCCGTTTTCCCCTTCGGCGATCATGACGTCGTAGCCCTGAGCCTCGAGCTGGTCGCGGTATTCGTCGCGTCGCCGCTCCAGACGCCGTCGGTCGTTCGGTGAAAGCGGGTTGAAGTACGATCGGAGATCCTTGCGCGTCATGATGGAACCGTGCTCATGTCTCGGATTCGTCCTCGGTTGATTCGGCGATCCGCTCCGCGGCCGCGTCGATCCACTGATCCGTGCGATCCGCGTTGACCGTCACCTCGTCGGTACTCACCTGCTCGGCGATCGTCTCCGGGGACTGGCCCGCCAGGTCCCCCAGCGTCTCGATGCCCGCCTCGCGAAGCCGACCCCCGAACGTCCGTCCGATCCCCTCGATCGTTTCGACCGGGGCCGACCGGGCCTGGGCCGGCCAGTCGGACGCCGCCCGGGCGTGCTCCATCCACGTGCGCACCCGGTCGGCCGTGACCGATGCGTCTTCCTCCGCGACCGACGCGGCGACCTCCTCGGGCGACCGTGTCAGCAGGTCCGCGACGGTGCCGATCCCGCTATGTTCCAGGATCTCCGCGGTCGAGGTCTCGATCGCGTCGATCTCGTGGACGGACCGGGCGGTCCCGTGCTCGGGCTCGTCGGGCGGTTCCTCCTCGGGGACCTCGTCGATGAGGTCCTCGGGATCGACATCGGCGACGTCCTCGGCCTCGATCAGGTCGAACACGTCGAGGGTGACCTGCATCCGCGATTCGTCGTCGGGCTGGGTGAGCACCACCTCCTGGCCCGTCTCGGTCCGCTCGAGATCGAGACCCGCGTCGAGCTCGACGGTCATGTCGGTCGCGTGGTAGACGGGGACGGCGGCGTCCGCCGGGATCGTCTCGTCCTGCATCAACGCCGCCATCCGGGCCTGCCCGTGGGCGAATGCCTCGGTCTCGGCCTTCGATAGCGCGTCGTAGAGCGCGACCAGGAAGGGCTCGAGGCGGTTCATGTCACTCTGGCTCATCGAGGAACGAGCGGCCGTCGGGGCCCGCGACCGTGTGATGGGTCGGTGTGCCGCCGTTGGGGCGTTCGGGCTCGTCCTCGGCGGTCCGTTCGACGATCCCGTTGTTTGCGGCCCGTTCGAGCAGCTCCATGCCGGTGGACTCGTTGGTGAGCTCGGCGACCATCCGGACGTCGAGGTCGAACTTCGAACGGCGTTCGCGGTTCCGTTCGGTCGATCGGCTCGCCGCCTTCACGCCCAAGCGGTACGGCGAAACGATCCGCCCGGGGGTCGAGGACGTCTCGGTCTCCTGGACTTCGGTGATCCGGGCCGAGAACTCCTCTTCGATCCGTGTGATCTGGAGGTTCGGTGGCGCCAGGAATAACAACAGCGGGACCTGCAGTTCCTTTTCCAGGCGCCGGTACTCGTCTGTGTCCGGATCTCGCTCGGGCGAGGTGTAGGTGAAATCGACCGTTCGGAGCGTGCCGTCGTCCTCGTAGCCCGCCTCGAGCAGCAGATCGACCGTCTCGGTCTGAGACTGCACGCTCGCGTCGATGGCGGCCACCAACGGGCCCGCGAACAGCTGCGAGAGCGGCAGGTTTTCGAGCTGGTCGATCCCAGTCACGCGCGATCACGTCCCGGCTTATTCCCCATTGCCGTTCGCTTCCGAGCCACCCGTCTCCGTGATGGTCTGTTCGAGCACGTCCAGGATGCGGGTAACCCCCTCGGGCGGTTCGATCGAGCCCGCCTCGACGTGGACCTGTTGGTCGTAGGTCCGTTCGATCTCCTGGCCCCGCTTGTCGGTTTTCTGGTAGCTGCCGCTGACGTTGAAGAAGCCGATGCCGCCGAAGAGGCCGCCACCGCCCCCGATGCCGCCGTCCTCCTCGATCGACCGTTTCCGCACGGAGTTCAGCTTCACGTTGAAATCGATCGTCACCTGCTCGACCTCGAAGTACGGGACGTGCAGGAGCAACAACAGCGGCACCTTCATCTCGAACTCCTCTTCCTGCGTATCCCCGTTCTCGTCGACCGTTTCCTTCCGGTAGTTGAACGTGACGGTGACGGGTTCCTTCGCGTTGCTGAAAATCGAGAAGTCGTCGGCCTCCTCGAAGGCTACGTTCAGGATGAAGTCGGCGGCGGTCTCGGAAGCCCGGGTGTTCGCGTCGACGGCCGCGTTCAGCGGCGCCCCGATGATCTCGTCGTACGGGATGTTGCCCATTTCGGTGGGGAAATTCGGTTCTTGCAGTGACATGCGTCGACCACGATAGATCATGTAGGATGGTGTCTATTAGCAAGGTACCCTAACTATATGGGATGGCAATGGCCGTCGGCGGTTGCGAACCACAGCGGCCATTCGAACGAGATTCCGGACCGTTGGCTCTCGGGGATCTCCTCTTGCGATGGGTGGGTCGACCCAACCGGCGGGAATGGCGCGTGGGGAATGTCAATCGTCCACCGAACGTCTCGTCGCAGTGTGCCACGAGATCTTTCGATGCCGTTAACAGGACTGGCCGAAAATCCACAGATACGCTCCGTTGGTGTAGTCCGGCCAATCATTTCGGCCTTTCGAGCCGATGACCGGGGTTCAAATCCCCGACGGAGCATATCGAGGGTCCGAGCCTTGCCGTCGAAGACTCAATCAGCCGCGTTCTTCGCCACGGTTGCCCGCGAGGTCCGACACACGTCCTTGTGATCGTGCTACCTCCCCGTGATCGGTATCTTCCAAGATCGAATAGGGATATAGGCTGTAGCTAACGTTACCCGGTTTATCAAAAAGCAAACTCCAATGAAAAACGATTGATACATGGATCCGGGGTCGTTGATTGCTCCCAGAGCGTGTGTCGTGTTGAATACAGATCGATACGAGGTACAGAACGCCCACTCTCGCGATAGGCAACAAGGGCCGAGGAGCACAGACGACATCCCTCTCGCCGGCGGCAGCGGCCGGTCGAGTGAGCAGAGGTCGGACTGTTGGTCGACGTGAGTGTTCCATCGAACGCCCCATTCTGCATAGATGAGTCATCTCTTCCCGACTGACAACATGGAGATGGGTTTCCTCCCGGTCCTTTCGCTCTTGGTCCTTGGGGTACTGGGCTATTTCCTAGTCAGCCCCGGTTCCTATCTCGCCGATACGCCAGAAGTGTTGCTGCCGCTGGCGATCGTTGTCGGCTTGAGTGGGGTCGCGTTGTACGTTCGGTTTTACCGCGAGGGCCAGCGGTTCGACAAACGGTGTGCTCACTTCGGCTGGTTGGGGCTCGTGGCTGGCGGTGCAGCGAGCGTCTGGCTCGGGCTCAATAATCTGCCTGTGAGCTCCGTTTCCCCAATCTATCTGGAAGGCCTCACGGTGATGAGCCTGAGTACAGCGGTAGGTTGCGTCGGCGGATATCTTACGTCAAACGATCAACAGGAGCCGCCGGACCATCATGTCGATCGTGACGCGCTCGTTGCCGAGACGACGTGGGCCGCACGATCCGGCTCAAATCCGGTTGTGATGGAGATCGTCGAGCAACTTGCAGAACTACAAGAAACGGACCCAGTAGACATCGAGCCATTAGGAGACTACTTCGACGGGGATATTTTCAAAGATCTCCACGTCAAGAACGGTTCGTCCTGGCAAGTGTTGTTTTACACTTCGGAATATGAAATCCGGGTAAGTAGTCATGGGACTGTCACAATCTACGAAGTCCAGGGTGCGCGGGCAGAAACGTCCCCCGCGGTGCAAACTTCGTAACGGGTTGGATTGACTCTCGCGTGTATCAGCCCAGGCCTTTTCGTTGCCAGATGCGGCCCAGGCGCACCGAGCTTCGTTGACGACGGAATGTCTAATGCATCGCCAACCACGTTCCGACGATTCAGCGTCCTTCGCCGGGGACAGACCCACCTAGACCCGCTTGACGGTGTAATGTTTAATTCGATCGCCCACGAATACGGAGGGGATGAGCGACCGCGGAGGTCCCATCCGCGATCGCTTCGGCACGATCACTCTCGAGTCCAAGTATCTCGTCCTCCGACGATCCCCCCGGTTGTTCTTCGAGAGTCAACGCGCCCGCTGGCGTAGCGGGGATCGGAAAAATCGGCTCGCCGCCGTGTGCTATCTCGTCTGGACAGTGGGGCTGGTCCTCCTTATCGCCGAGTACGTCCATCTCGGACTGTTCGCGGAGAACCCGTACATGTCTGGAACCTACCGGATACTGTGGCTTGCTGCCGGGGTCTTCGCCGTCGGCTCGATCGTTCGTCGGTTTCAGTCGAAACGCTACCCCCTGGAGGCGTTCGAGGACGGCGTGGCGCCGCACGGGCGCCAGTCGATCCGACTCCCGCGTGGAGCGCTCGGCCGGCTGCACCGCATCGGCCGGCTGGGGGAGCAGCCGAAACTCGTCTTCGTGAACCGGGGCCACCGGGATCGCGCCCTGGAGCGGTTTCGCGAGGTCGGGATCGACGTCATGTCGCCCGATGACGATGCCGTCGGGCCCATGGAGACGGCGGCCACGTATCGGTTTCTCGGGGGTGGCGGGGGCTATTTCTGTCCGGAGTGTGACGCACGCGTTTCGCCAAGCGATCGCGTCTGTGAGGCCTGCGAAGTGGTGTTGCAAGGGTCATCGCGGACGGTGGAGGCAACCTCGCATTGAAACGGCGGGGACTTGCCGTCACCCGACGGGCTCGTTCCACCCCTCATCTAAATCCAGTCCTGCCCGCGGAAGTGGAGAAACATCATCCCGGCGAGGATCCCCATCCCGATCATGACGGCC
>CAZAYR010000064.1:0-14474 GCA_964489365.1 uncultured Salinarchaeum sp. | reverse complement strand
GATATGGGGAAGGAGGGCCTCACCCTCGAGGACACGCCACTGATAGATTGCCAGCAACGCAGTGGGGATACCCGTGAGAAGAAAGAGGATGGAGTTGATCGACAATCGTCCCCACCGCGTCGACGACGTGGCCACGTCACCCCAGTCGACCTCGTCGAACCGTGTGGGCTTGTCCGTCGCCATCAGCGATCACCGTAATCGATTCGCGGATCCAGGATCGTGAACACGATGTCCTCGATGAGGTTGCCGATCACGCCGATGATGGTGAAGATCAGGATCGCCCCGAGCACGAGGTTCGTGTCCTGGTTGACGATCGCATCGAAGGTCGTCCGCCCGAGCCCCGGAATGGAAAAGACGACCTCCACCAGCAGCGAGGCGCCAAGAAAGAGCGCGAGGATCTGTCCGACCACGGTCGTCGACAGCGGCACCATCGTCGGTCGCATGACGTGGTACGCATAGGCCCGCAACGGCGAGACCCCCTTGGCCTTCGCGGTCTTCATGAAGTCCGCATTCTGGAATTCGGCCGCTTCGTTTCGGGACACCCGCATGATCCCCCCGATCGACCCCGTGACGAGGACGAACACCGGGATCGAGAGCTGGATGGCGTTCTCCACGCTAAAGACGGCCACGTCGGTCTGGTACGTGATCGGGATGACCTCGAGCCACACCCCGAAGACCAACAGCAGGATAATGGCGAAAAAGAAGTTGGGAATCGAGAACCCGAAGAACGCGAAGCCGGTCGCGAGGTGGTCCTTCCAGGTGTACATCTTCGCCGCCGAGTAGACCCCGATCAACGGCCCGAGGAGGAGCGTCAGGATCGTCCAGGGGATCGAGTACTGCGCCGTGAAATACAACGACCGCCACAGCGCCTCCGTGACGGGCTGACTTCGATAGTCCGACCATCCCCAGTCGAGCGAGGCGAGGCTGGACAGGTAATCGTAGTAGCGGACGTGCATCGGCTGGTCGAGGCCGCGGAGCTCCTCGATGCGTTCGGCCTCCGCGACCGGATCACCGCCTTGCAGCGCGGCCTGTGTCGCCGCCTCCTGGACTTCCGGATTCGGTGACAAGGCAAGGAGGAAGAACGTGATGGTCACGATGAGAAACGCGACTACGAACGCCCACGCCACCCGGCCAATGATGTACTTGTAGATGCCCATGATCGGAGCGGCTATCCCCGCGACCGAACCCTGATTTCGACCGTTGAACTTGGCGCGACGCGATTACGCGCCACTGTATTATTCGAAATGCCAGGCCGGGAAGTCCCAGCCGTTGTTGAAGTTCTCGATGGGGCCCTGGAGACCGGCTTCGAAGGCCTCGATGTCGTCGGTGAAGCTCACCATGACCTGCCCCGGTTGCTCGTACGCGAGCTCGATGAACAGCGTTTCCAGGGGTGCGTGGAGTTCCTCCTCGGTTTCGGCCTGCCGCATGTCCTCGAACACCGCCTGCGGATCCCATCCTTCCGGATACCAGCCGGTCGGGTTGTAGAACGCGTCCGCCCCGTCGAAGAACACTTCGTTCGCGAGGGGGTGGCGCGCGTAGGTGTTGAGCCCGAACACGAGTGCGAGATCCCAGGGGTCATTCGACGTGACGGACCGTGGTCCGGGATTGTTCGGGTTCGGCGCATCCCATTCGACCTCCTCCCCGTTGACCATGTCCGTGCCGCCTTCCGGTTCACCGGTCCACATGTTGTTCACGAAGTACGTCCCCTCGACCGTCCCGACCTCGACCTCGATACCGAGGTTCTCCGAGAGTTCCGAGGCATAGAATTCCGCCCGATTCCGGACGGTTTGGGAGGTATCCGAGTGGAGGAACTCGAGCTGGACGACCTCGTCCTCCGGCGTGTTCAACATGCCGCTGTCGTCGTAGTAATAATCGTGCTCGAAGCCCTCGAGGGCCTCCTCGACTTTCCCCTTGGCGACTTCCTCACCGTACATGTCCCCCCATCCGAATTTCGGGACCTCGTCGTCATTGTCCGGGTAGAACACCGACCACTGCGGTTGCCACGTGAAGTGTGGCTCCGCACGGCCGAAGTAGATCCCATTGATTTCGCCCTGTTTGTCGACGGCACACGCCATGGCCTGCCGGAACGCCTTCTGTCGGAAGAGGTTCCCCGGGCCGCCGTTCCAGCCGTTATCCCGCATGTTGAAATGGAAGATGTTGTTGAACGGCGTCGGGATCGAGTACACGTCGAACGCGTCGTCGTTCTCGAACTCCTCGACCCGCTCCGGGGGAAGGGCGGCCGTCGTGACCTGCCCGGTCTGGAGCGCGCCGATGCGGGAGGATTGCTCCTCGATCAGCTGGAAGGACGCCTCCTCGAAGTACGGCGCCTGCGCGAACAGCTCCGGGCCCTCGTCGATGTCCCGGAGGTAGAAGTCCTCGTTACGGCTGTATTGCGTGCCCGAGCCCCGTTCCCAGTTGTCGAGCACGTACGGCCCGAGGTTGCCGGTGAAGGTCAGATCGATGAGCTCCTCGTCCTGTTCCATCCCCTCGACGTCCTCTTCCTGCACGTAGGGCTCGATGAGGTCCTTCGGGATCGGATACGCCAACGGATCGAACGTTCGCGGCCAGATCGGATCCGGGTTCGCGATCTCGGCCTGGAACTCCATCTCGCCGGTCTGTTCGACTTCGACCCCTTGCCAGTTCGTCGAGTTTGCGGAGGGGAACGTATCGGATTGGTGGACCTCGTGGATGAGGTATACGAAATCCTCCGCTGTGACTTGCCCGTATGGGTCACTGAACTGGAGATTGTCCCGGATCGTGATCGTCCAGACCGTCCCTCCCTCGTCGGAGATATCCTCGTAAATCAGGGGGAACACCTCGCCGTCCTGATTGAACGTGTACCCCTGATGGAGGGTTCGTGAAATCGCCGTGCCGGCATGACTCTCCGAATTATAGATCGGATTGAGTGTGGTGAACTGGGCGTGATGGGCAACGTCGTAGGATCCTTCGATGGACGGGAAGTCCTCCCCGTCGTCGCCATCGTCCGACGGTTCGCTGTCGTCGCCATCATCCCCGTCGTCCATCGAGTCGTCGTCGGTGTCGCTATCACTGTCGCCGGAGTTGTCCCCATCGTCCCCATCGTCACCGTCACCGTCCCCGAGACATCCTGATAGGGCCGCCCCCGTTCCGATACCGAGGCTGGCCAGGAACCGTCGTCGGTGCCACGCAATGCGCTTTTCGGAAGCCATACCCGTACCGTTAGGCCTACCTTCATATTCTTTTGGGTTGGCCTATACGGCGAATCTCATCGTCTGAAGGAACGTTAGATGGCGAAAACATCGGCCGCGAAGTAGCACACACCGGCGAGAAACGCACCCACGGTCGTCGCGAGCAGGTTGACGCTATCGTTTCCGAGCACCTCACCTTCGAGGGTGGCCCCGAAGATGCTGTCCGCGAGCATCCCCCCGATCCCGGCCAAGGAGACGAACACCGCCCCCCACGCCCCGACCCCGGCGACGAGGCCGAACGCCATCACCGCGATCAGTATCGAGCCGAGTGCACCGGCGACCGTCCCCAGTGGCGTGACCGCGCCATCCGTCCCGACCCCCACCGGTTCCCACGAGGTGATCAACCGGGGATCGTCCTGAAGTGAGCCGATTTCGCTTGAGAGGGTATCCGCGAGTGCCGTCCCCACCGCGCCAGCGAAGGCGAGCTTCAGGCCCGTCCCGAGCGGCGTCCGCCCCTCCAGCAGGCCGATCGTTCCGGCCGTCGCCCAGCCGCTGACCAGCAGCATTGGCTCGCTCCCGTTACTCATGACGTTGGCCGTGCTCCGTCGTCCCCCATCGGATTCGGCAACCCCACGAAAGGCTTTCTCTTGGTACCGGAACTTCGTCGAAAGCCCGCCGACCAGGAAGAACGTCGCGAGCAATACGAACCAGCCGAATCCGCCGACGACGAAGGTGACGAGGGCCAGCAACACGCCGCTGAGCATCCCGGCGACTGTGACCGTCCCCGTACGGAAGGCGACAACGCCGAGCCCGAGCGTTACCGCGACGGCGACGATGACTGTCATGCTCTCGACGGCCACCCCGATCCAGGCGAAAAACCACATGACCAGGCCGACGCCGACGACCT
Source organism: uncultured Salinarchaeum sp. (assembly GCA_964489365.1). Lineage (GTDB taxonomy): Archaea > Halobacteriota > Halobacteria > Halobacteriales > SKNY01 > SKNY01. The sequence continues at coordinate 10,400 of CAZAYR010000064.1, read as the reverse complement.
CGATGGGATCCTCCCGCAACAGTTCCCGCCGGTAGAGCCCGGCGCCGAGCGCGCCGAGGACCACCAGAAAGAGTGCAAGCGCCGGGGGTTCGGACGGGGAGACGAAAGGCAGCGCACGGAGGAGCCCGTACCCGGCCAATCCGGCCACGATCCCCCCGCCGAGGAAGCCGAGTGTGGCCGAAAATACGCCGCCATCCCGCGAGCGCACGACCATCTCGGCGGCATGGCCGAACGCGACGAGCACCACGGCCATCGCGAAGACAACCGCGGAGAGCCCGAAGGCGTCCACCGTCCCCAGGATCGCCAACGCGGCGACGACGAGTTCAAAGCCCGCGATCGTGCGGAGCTGTCCCACCTCGCGATCGTGTCGGCTCGCCAATCTATCGAAAAGCACTGAGTTTTCCGGCATGGCTAGGGCGAGCAGCGCGATCCCACCAAATACCGCCGCCGTCCCTGCCCCGATCACCGGTGCAAGCACCGACAGTGCGCCCGTCACTGCCAATGCCCCCGCCCGACTGGCCGGAGACGTCACGAAGGGTCGTTCCCCGGAACCACACTTAATGGTCTCGGACCTCCGAGATGCCGGGACATTCAAGGGTGACAGTCTCCGACCGCGCCCGTGAGGCTCTACGATCGATACCTCTCCTATCGGGTCCGCCGCCATCCGGGGGAGCTCCCGGCACATATCGCGCTCATCATCACGGAGCGGGATCTCCTGGGCCCGAACGCCTTCCCCACGTTAGAGGGGTTCCTCGAGTGGGCCTTCGATTACGAGGCGACCCGCGTGACCATCTACGTGAGCGTGCTCGACCCGGACGTGGTTCCCGCGCTGCGCCGGTCGTTCGAGGATCTCGACCCGCCACGGGCGATGGCGATCCGGGATCCGTCAGCCCTCGAGCCCGCGGACGCGCCGATCCAGGTCGGGATCGGTCTCGGCGGCAAACGCGAATTCGCGGAAGCGGTGCGGGGGCTGGCCGAGGAGGTCGCCGCCGACCGGCTCGCGCCCCAGGACATCGAAGCCGAACACATCGAGGATCGGCTGGTGTTCCCGGCCGAGCCGGACCTGGTGATCAAAACTGGGGCCGAACGACTGTCGGATTTCATGATCTGGCAGTCGGTGTACTCGGAACTGTACTTCACCGATGTCAACTGGCAGAACTTCCGGTATCGCGATTACCTCCGGGCGTTGCTCTCCTACGAACAGCGAAGCCGCCGGTTCGGCCGCTGATCAGTCGGAGGGTTCCCCGGCGGCCTCGACGGGTTCGGCGCCGCCCTCGCGCACCGAATCGATGATCCGCCGGGCGCGCGGCAGTTCGCGCTCGCCGAACGCCCGCAGGAGGGCCGCCGCCCGTTTCGCGCGCGACTGGCGCCAGGACTCCTCGCGGTACTGATAGGTCCGAAGGGCCCGCAAGAAATCCCGGCGGGAGAATTCCGGCCAGTAGGGGGTACAGAAGTACACGGCCGCCTCATTACCGTTCGCGTGCCATGGGAGGAAGTTGCTCGTCCGCTCGTCGCCGCCCGTCCGGATAATGAGGTCGACATCCCGGACGTTCGCGTCGTAAAGCCGCCGTTCGATCTCCGTGCCGTCGATTGTCTCCGGTTCGATGGATCCGACGTCCACCGCGCGGGCGACGTCGCGCGCGGCCGTCAGGAGTTCGTCCCGTCCCCCGTAGGCGAGGGCGACGTTCAGGACCATGTTGTCGTAGGCTGCCGTCTGCGATTCCGCGTACGCGATCGCCTCTCTGACCCGCTCCGGGAGCCGGGGGAGATCCCCGATCGCCCGGATCCGCAGCTCGTCGCGATGTACCTCGTCGGCCTCGGCGAGCTCGCGGAGTTCGTCGGCGATCAGGTCGAAGATTTCCCGGCGTTCGTCCGGTGGACGCCGGAAGTTCTCCGTCGAGAACGCGTAGAGCGTCAGTTCCTCGATCCCCAGATCACAACACCAGTGAAGGATCTGTTCGGTCGTGTTCGCGCCGGCACGATGGCCTTCGGTGGCGTCCTTCCCCCGGCGGCGCGCGAACCGTCGGTTGCCGGCCTGGATCACCGCCACGTGGCGCGGCGGGTTCGTGATCTCCCGTTCAAGGGACCGCTCGTACACGTCGACCAACACCCGCCGCATCACCCGCAGCATCTGCTCGTCATGAGGACCCCCGCGCACATCAGTCTTGATACGCGCGGGCGGTTCGGAGTTGTTCGACCGCGTGATGCGTTTGCGCAGCTTTTTATGCGTCGGGCGTGAGGTCCCGAGTGCAATGGCGAAAGGTACGGTTGATTTCTTCAACGATACCGGCGGTTACGGATTCATCGATACCGAGGACTCGGAGGAAGACGTCTTCTTCCACATGGAAGACGTCGGCGGACCGGATCTCGAGGAGGGCCAAGAGGTCGAGTTCGAGATCGTCCAAGCAGACAAAGGGCCACGCGCGAAGAACCTGGTCCGTCTGTAACGGACTCGTCGTTCCGTTTCGTGACCACGTGGCACGACTCCGGGAGTCACTACTATGACCGAGGCCGAAGACGAGGCGCTGGAACGCGACGTTATGGCGCTACTTGCCCCGGGCGAGATCGACCTCGCCGGGGTCATCGTGCACACTGACTACGGTCGTGACGAGGAGGTCGACGTCTACGACGCCACGGTGACCATCGGAGAGACCGTCGCCCAGCATGCCGGCGTCGCCGAGTGGTACGTCTATTCCGGCAACGACGACCCGGAGTTCGCCTCGAACCAACATCAAGGGCTTCGCCTGGCGGACGATGGGTTCGTCTGGGAGTGCCAGCACCTCGTCCGCGACGGGACCTTCGACATCGTGATGTATTACGAGGCCGACGTGGATCAGGACCGGCTGCTCGCGGACCTCGAGGACGAAGGGTTCCGGGCCACCGGCGTCGCGTCGCCGGATGCGTAACTCCGGAACCCTTTAGATGCATCGAGGGCGAGCCCATCTCAACTGATCGTCGTGACCGAGCGAGTGCGATCCGATGCGATAGCGGGTGTCATTACCGGGGCGAGCGTCTCCTACCGGGGGAGCGACGTGGCCACCATCGAGGAGGTGACCGCCGAACACCCCCAGGAGACCGTGGCGACGGTTCGGAAGCGGGACGGCGTGAAGGGAGCGTTCGTGCTCCAGACCTGCAATCGGGCCGAGCGGTACGTGGTCACGCCCAGCCCCGAACGTGGCCGCGCGATCCTCTCCGAATGGCTCGAGGCCGTACCGGCCGAAAGCCGACGGATGTTCGATCACGACGGGGCGATCGAGCACCTCATCCGGGTCGCCGCCGGGCTCGAATCGATGGTCGTGGGCGAGGACGAGATTCTCGGCCAGGTCCGGCGTGCGCGTGAGGCGGCCGAACGGGCCGACGCGCTCGACCCGCTTCTCGAGGAGGTCACGGCCAAAGCTCTCCAGGTCGGCAAGCGCGTCCGGACGGAGACCGCGATCAATGAGGGGACCAGATCGATCAGCCGGGCTGCCGTGGATCACGCGGCCGACCGGGCGGGGCTTTCGGGTTCGACCGTCGCCGTGATCGGCACGGGCGAGATGGGCGAGCGGATCGCGCGGGCGTGTCCCGACTACGGCGTCGCGGAGCTGGTCCTCCTGAACCGGACGCCGGAACGGGCCCGGGCACTGGCGGGCGAGCTCCCGGCAACGGCGGAGGGCCGCAGCCTCGAGGCCTTGGATTCGGCCCTCGAGCAGGCCGACGTGGTATTCGCGGCCACGGCGAGTCCGGCACCCATCGTCGAGGCGTACCTGGCCCGCGGGGCCGCACCTCTCCTCGTCGTGGATATCGGCCAGCCCCGGGACGTGACGGCGGACGTGGGGACCGAGCCCGGCGTCGAACTGGTGGATCTCGACGATTTGCAATCGGTCCTCGAGACGACCGCCGACGCGCGGGCCGCCGCGGCCGCGGCGGTCGAGGCCATCGTCGAAGCCGAACGCGAACGCCTGGCCGCACAGCTGAAGCGTCGACAAGCCGACCACGCGATCGCGGCGATGTACGAGCAGGCCGAACGGCTCAAGGAGCGCGAACTGAGCGAAGCGCGTGCGAAGCTTGCTGCGCACCACGATCTCGACGAGGACGAGCGGGCCATCCTCGAAGGGTTGGCGGACGCGATCGTCGGCAGTCTCATGGCCGCGCCGACAAAGAGCCTCCGCGAGGCCGCCGAGGAGGACGACTGGGCGACCATCCAAACTGCCCTCGGGCTGTTCGATCCGGAGTTCGCAACCGGTGCGGTCGGACCTGATGATGCCGATACCCGGCCGCCATCGTCGGTGCCCTCGGAACACGAATCCTCCTGAGCGCAACCTTCATTCGGCCACGCGGGATACTAGCGACGAGAGCGCATGTCAGCCGGGTACGATTTCTGGCTGTTCGATCTCGACGGGACTTTGGTCGACGTCGAACGCGACTACATCGTCGAGGTCCTCGCCGAGGTCGGGGGCACAATCGGCTACTCCTTCTCCGATCGCCAAGCCCTCACCCTCTGGCGGGCCATCGGTGCACCCCCCGAGCGCCATCTCCGGGACTGGGGAATCGAGCCGGCCCGGTTCTGGGATGCCTTTCACCGCATCGAGGACCCCGAGGCGCGGATCGATGCCACGTTCCTGTATCCCGACGCCGCGGACGTCGGGGCCCTCGAGTGTCCGACCGGGCTGGTCACGCACTGCCAGCCGGAGATCGCTGGCCCCGTCCTGGCGTCCCTGGACATCGGGGACTGGTTCGACACGGTCATCTGCTGTCGCGACGAGCTCGGCTGGAAGCCGGATCCGGGCCCGGTCGAACGGGCGGTGGGGGATCTCGGGGTGGCCCGAACCGAGGACGGCGCCCTCGCCGGCGATACGGCCGCGGATGTCGGCGCGGCCTGGAACGCGGGGCTCGACGGGATACACGTCGAGCGGACCGACCCGGCCGACTACGGCGTCTGCGTGCGGGCGAATAGCCGTGTCAGGGGGTTTGACGAACTCTTCGGGACGACCTAAGTCGAGCCGGGCAACGCGTCGAGCAACGCCGTGACGCCCGGTTTCTCCCGCCGGGCCGGCGCGACGTAGACCGAGACGGGCTGGTGCCCGAGCGGCACGAACGCGAGCCCGATCGAGTCGGCATGGCGGGCGAGCCCGAGCCCGACGTCTGCTTCGCCCTGCGCGACGAGCCGCGCGGCGCTTTCGAGGCCCCGGCGGGCCCGGCCGTACCCATCGATATGTGCCGACAGCTCCTCGCGCGTCGAGTCCCGCTCGGCCGCCAGCGCGGCCACCCGCGCATCGAAGGCCTCCCGAAGTGCCATCGCCTCGAGATTGGCGAACCGATGGTCGCCGTCGACGAGGTCGGCGATCCCCTCGATGGCTGTTTCCTCTCCCTCCGGGACGAGCAGTCCCCATTCCCGCGTCCAGCGCGCCACGAGCCGGCCCTCGGCTGGCTCGGCCTCGCCGGCCAGGACCGCGAGGTCCGGAATCCCTCGTTCGAACCGGCGGCGACCCTCGCGGGTCCCGACCGGGAGGAAGCGAGCACGCTCGACCGCATCGAGGCCATCGGCGAACGTCGGATCGTCCTCCCCGGCCGCGAAGACGGCCGGCGGGCGCACGTGCTCGGAGAAGAGGTGCACCGAGACGGGTTCATCGGCGGCGACGTAATCCGTGTCCGCGGGCACTTCGACCACGCCGTCGGCGTCGGCGAGGGACGTCGTGGCACCGCTACCTTTGTCGACCGGATACGCGAGCGGATCGCCGTCGCCATCGTGGACGACCCCGACCGGCATGAGTCGCATCCGTCCCTCCCCGAATCGCTCCTCGGCGAGCATCCTGGCCTCGATCGTCGGCGCGGTCCCGGGATCCCGGCCGGCGGCCTCGCGGATCCGTCCGGCGACGAGTCGTCGAAACACCATGAGCGCCGACACCGGATAGCCAGGGAGGCCGACGTACGCCGCTTCGCCCATGGTGCCGACCAGCGTGGGTTTGCCCGGCTTGATCGCGACCCCGTGGAGGAGCAACTCCCCGGTCTCCTCGATCACCCGATAGATCACGTCGACCGCCGAGGCGCTCGTCGAGCCCGACGAGAGGATGAGATCGCACTCCTCGCTGGCTCGTTCGAGCATGTCCTGCATCCGGTCGAAGTCATCGCCCACGTGGGGATAGATGCGGGGTTCACCCCCGGCATCCCGCACCGCCGCGGCGATCGTGTGGCTGTTGACGTCGTAGATCTGGCCCCGGGCGTGGTCGACCGCTTCGCCCGGCCGGACGAGTTCGTCGCCCGTCGAGACGATCCCGACCAGCGGCGCCCGGCGCACGCGCACGTCGTCCCGGCCCGTCGCCGCGAGCACGGCGATATCCCGGGTGGTGAGCGCGTGCCCGGCGCCGAGCAACCGGCGGCCCGCGCCGATGTCCGCCCCGGCGGCCATGACGTTCTCGCCCGGGGCAAGCCCGGTTTCGACCTCGACATCGCCCTCCCGTTCGCGGGTTCGCTCGACCATGACGACGGCATCGGCCCCGTCCGGGAGGACCGCGCCCGTGGAAATCTCCGCGGCCGTGCCGGGTTCCACGGTCACCGAGGGGTTCGCCCCGGCATGGACGATGCCGACGACCTCGAGCCCCGCGGGGTCCCGCTCGTCGGCGCCGAAGGTATCGGCCGCCCGGACGGCATAGCCATCCATCGACGCCCGATCGAATCCCGGCACGTCGACGGTCGCGTCGATCCGTTCGGCGAGGACGCGCCCTTCCGCGTCCGCGATCGGGACGGACTCCGTTCCCGATTCGATCTCTAGCCCGCCGATGACCTCCCGGGCGCGCTCGGGGGAAACGAGTTCGCGGAACTCGCGGCGCTGGCTCATCGGAGGCCCTCCCAGAACTGGACCGTCACCGTTTCGCCGGCGGCGTACCCTTCGCGAGCCTCCGAGACCTCGACCCACCCGTCAGCCTCGGTCACGCTCGAGAGGACGCCCGCCCCGCTTGCCCGAACGGGTTCGACGGTCACATGCTCGTCGGTGCGCTCGACTGCGACGCGGGCGAAGGTGCGGTGACCGGCCTCGCTCCGGAGTTTGCCCTGCAACTCGCCGGTACTCGTGGGGAGTTCAACCGGATCGGCCCCCATGCGCCACGCGATCGCGGGTCGTAGAAACTGCACCGCGTTGACGAGACAGGCGACGGGATAGCCCGGCAGCATGAGCACGGGCGTGTCCTCGACGATCCCGAGCCCGACGGGATGGCCGGGTTTGAGCGCGACACCGTGCACGAACACGTCCCCGCGGTTCGCGACCACCTCCGGCACGAGATCCCGTTCCCCGACCGACGAGCCTCCCGTCGTGACGACGAGATCGTGATCGAGGTCGTCGGCAATTGCCGCCGCGAGGGCGTCACGATCGTCCGGACACACCTCGCGGTAACTCGCCTCCCCACCCCAGCGGTTCACGAGACGGGAAACGGTGAGCCCGTTCGTCTCGATGATCTCGCCCGGTGCGGGATCCGCCTGAACGAGTTCTTCCCCGGTGGGAACGACGCCCACTCTGGTCGGTTCCACGACCTCGACGCGGGTTCGACCGACCGATTTCAACAGGCCCAGATCGGACGGTCGAAGCCGGGTGCCGGCCTCGTAGAGGGCCATCCCGGCGGGCACGTCCTCGCCCCGCTCGCCGACGTTTTCCCCCCGTCCGACGGCGTCGAACACCTCCAGGCGGTCCTCGCGTTGCTCGACGTCCTCGATCATGACCACCGCGTCCGCACCCTCGGGGAGTTCGCTGCCGGTATGCACCCGCACGGCGGCGTGCGCTTCGATCGCCTCCGCGATGCGGAGGTCGACGGGGGCCTGGCGCGACGCGCCGAAGGTATCCTCCGCCCGCACGGCGTATCCGTCCATCGCCGCACGGTCGTAGTGGGGGACGTCCCGGTTGGCAGTGACGTCGTCCGCAACGACCCGACCGTCGGCGGCAACCAGTCGGACCTCCTCGGTCCGCCCGTGCGGCCGGACGCGCTCCCGGAGGGCCTCTCGGGCCGCCTCCAGCCGCGTCCGGTCCTTGAACCCGCGTTGGCGGATGTCCTCGTGTGCCATTGGGCCACGTATCCCCGGTAACGTCAAAAACGTCTTGCTCGCGGTCCCGTCCTAGCCTTTTTCCTCAGCGCCCGGCAACCCATACCCATGGAGGCATTCCGCGAGGCCGTCCGCGATCTCCCCGCCCCGATCGCGGGCGACCTGTTCGAAAACGAGGAGGCGTACCTCCTCGTCGTCGATCTCCCGGGCGCCGTCCCTGCCGCGACGACCGTCGAGACTGCTGACGGGCAGCTGCGGGTCAGGACCGACCGATCGCCCCGGCTCTCGGAGGGAGCGGTGGTCATGCACGACGAGCGTCCCGACGAACTATCCTTCGAGGTCCCGCTGCCGGCGGATACGGCGGCCACGGGCGTGGAGGCCTCGCTCGCGGATGGGGTGCTCGAGGTCACGATCCCGAGACGGACGACCGGGACGTCGATCCCGATCGAGGGCGCGTGAGGCGTGGCCCGGACGTTCCGGCGGTTCCTGCTGGTCGCGTGGCGATTCCTGCCGATCCTGTGGGCATACGCACGGGACCGCCGTCGTTTCCTGGTCTTCGGGGGCCGGCGACACCCCGATCCCTCCACGCAGGCCGCCCGGGCCGAGCGGTTACTGACCGTCCTGCTCGATCTGGGTCCGACCTTCATCAAGCTAGGGCAGCTCCTCTCGACGCGTCCGGACATCCTCCCGCCGGTCTACATCGATCGACTCTCCCAGCTCCAGGATGACGTCCCTCCAGCCGACTGGGCGGATGTCGAGCCCGTCATCGAAGCCTCGCTCGGGGTCGTCGAGGACCATTTTTCGTCGTTCGGCCGGCAGGCGATCCACGGGGCCAGCCTGGGCCAGGTCCACCGTGCGGAGATCGAGGGCGAACCGGTGGCCGTGAAGGTCCGCCGTCCGGGCGTCACCGAGCGCGTGGAGACGGATCTGCGCGTCATTCGGCTGGCGCTGCCGGTCCTGCTCTATTTCATCGACGACGCACGGGCCTTCTCGCTCGAAAACCTGGCCGACGAGTTCGCCCGGGTGATCCGCCAAGAGATGGATTACGAACGGGAGGCGACTATCCTCGAGCAAATTCGGGCGAATTTCGCGGACGAATCCCGGATCCGGATCCCGGCAACCCGCGCGTCACACTCGACCGATCGGATCCTGACCATGGAGTACGTCGAGGGGACGAAGATCACCGACGTCGAGGCGCTGGACGCCCAGGGGATCGACCGGACGGGCGTGGCCGAACGCCTCGAACGGGCCTACCTCCGCATGATCGTCGTCGACGGCGTGTTCCATGCCGACCCCCATCCGGGCAACCTGGCCGTCCAGCCCGACGGCACGATCGTCTTCTACGACTTCGGGATGAGCGGGCGCGTCGAGCCCACCGACCGCGAACACATCGTCGATTTCTACGTGGCCGTGGCCGAGCGGGATATCGACGGGATCCTCGACGCCCTCGTCGCCCTCGGGACGCTTAGCCCGGAGGCGGATCGCCAGTTGATGGGTCGCGTGCTCGAGGTCGCCATCGCGGATGCCCGCGGGGAGCGCATCGAGGACTGGCGCGTCCAGCAGATCATCGACCGGGTGGAATCGACGATGTACGAGTTCCCGTTGCGGTTGCCATCCCGGCTCGCGCTCGTGATGCGGGTGGCGACGGTGGTCGAGGGCGTCTGCGTGACGCTCGATGCGGACTTCGATTTCATCGACGTGGCGACCGACTTCCTCACCGAGCAGGGATTTCGGGACGAGTCCGTGCGCCGCGTGGTCCGGGAAACCGGGCGCGCGTTCGGGGATGCCGGGCTCGCGGCGTTGCGGGCGGCGCCGAAGGCCGAGCGCGTGCTCGATCGGTTCGAACGGGAGGAGGCGTTCCTCCGGATGGGGGTCGAGGATCCCGAGCGGGTGATCGAGCGGCTCGCCCGCCGCCTCGTCCTCGCGACGTTCGGCGCGGGGTCGCTGCTGGCCGGCGCGATCGTGTACACGTTCCGCGGGATCGACCCCGTCGCGCTCGCCGCGCTGGGCGTGTTTGCGATCTGCCTGCTGGGACTCGTTCGCTCGTTCCGGCGCCGGCCAGCCCTCGGGGCACGGCCGCGATTTACCCGGCAGAACCTCCGGGATCGCCGATCCCGGTGAACGCCTTCCAAACCGTTTTTACCGCCGATCCGGGTATGATCGGGTATGGCGAAGGAGCAACGGGAGGTCCGTGATCTCCAGGAGGGGGCCTACGTAATGATGGACGATACCCCCTGCGTGATCAACTCGTACAGCACGGCGAAACCGGGCAAACACGGCAGCGCGAAGGCCCGCGTCGAGGGCCAGGGCGTGTTCGACGGCAAGAAACGGAACTTCTCCCAGCCCGTCGACGCGAAGGTCTGGGTCCCGATCATCGAGCGCAAGCAGGG
>CAZAYR010000063.1:0-14496 GCA_964489365.1 uncultured Salinarchaeum sp. | reverse complement strand
CGACCTCGGCGACCTCGCGCTGGGTCTTCTTCTCGTTACAGAGCAGCGAGGCGGCATAGATCGCGGCGGCCGCGTAGCCCGTCGGCGATTTCCCCGAGAGCAATCCCTCTTCGGCGGTCGTTTCGATGATCTCGTTGGCTTTCGCCTGGACCTCCTCGGAGAGCCCGAGTTCGGAGCAAAACCGGGGGACGTACTTCTTCGGATCGACCGGCTTCATCTCGAGGCCGAGTTCCTGGGAGATGTACCGATAGGTCCGACCGATCTCCTTGCGTTCGACGCGGGAGACCTCGGAGATCTCCTCGAGGCTGCGGGGGATACCCTCCTTGCGGCACGCGGCGTACAACGCCGAGGTGGCGACTCCCTCGATCGACCGGCCCCGGATGAGGTCCTCCTTGAGGGCACGTCGGTAGATCACCGAGGCGACCTCCCGGACGGACCGGGGGACGCCGAGCGCGCTCGCCATGCGATCGATCTCCGAGAGCGCGAACTGGAGGTTTCGCTCCCCCGCGTCCTTGGTCCGGATGCGTTCCTGCCACTTTCGGAGCCGGTGCATCTGGCTCCGTTTCTTCGACGAGATCGACCGACCGTACGCGTCCTTGTCCTTCCAATCGATGGTGGTAGTCAGGCCCTTATCGTGCATCGTCTGGGTCGTCGGCGCGCCGACCCGGGACTTCTGCTGGCGTTCTTGGTGATTGAACGCGCGCCACTCGGGCCCGGGGTCGATCTGCTCCTCCTCGACGACGAGCCCACACTCGTCACACACCAGTTCGGCCCGATCAGAACTTTTGACCAGATTGTCGGAACCGCATTCGGGACACGCCCGAACCCCTTCGGTTTCCCCGGCGTCCTCGGCTTCGTCTTCGAGTTCCCGCTGGCGGGTGGACCGTGTCATCGCACTTTTATAGTAGCAGGACCGAAGAACTTAAACCCTTTGACTGGCCCGTGCCGATGGCGCACGGCCCCTAAAAAGAACCGATAGAGGGCGTCGGTTTGAACCGTCAGACACGTTTCGGATCGCCGACACGGAACGGAAGACGTTTTGACCCTACTCCGCCGAGTGGGACCAGATGGCGGTCATCGACTGTGACGTCGAGTCGGCCCGGGAAAAGCTCGTCGCCGCCGACGCGACGATCGAACCCGGGCGAACCGACCACGAGCGCTGGCGGGCCACCCTCGGCGAGGCGACCGCCGTCGCCTACGACGACAAGGTCGTCGTCCAGGGGGCCCGTCCGGAGACCATCGAGGCGGTCCTGCTCGAGACGCGTGGCCGGGTCCACCTCTACTTCGATGGGGCGAGCCGGGGCAACCCCGGGCCGTCGGCCGCCGGGTGGCTGCTCGTCTCGGGCGACGGGATCGTCGCCGAGGGGGCCGATCGGCTGGGCCGGGCCACGAACAACCAGGCGGAGTACGAAGCGTTGATCCGGGGGCTCCGCGCCGCCCGGGAGTTCGGCTTCGAGGAGGTCCACTGTCGGGGCGACTCCGAACTCATCGTCAAGCAGGTCCGGGGCGAGTGGGACGCGAACGACCCGACCCTCCGGGAGTACCGGGTGACGGCCCGGGAGCTCCTCGCGGCGTTCGACAACTGGGAGCTCACCCATGTCCCGCGGGAACTAAACGAGCGGGCGAATCGGCTCGCGAACGAGGCGCTCGACGGGTGATTGTCGTGTCCGACCAGGGGCCCCCCGAGGACGTGATCGAACGGGCCGTTCGGTTAACGAGGCGGGCTCGAACCGCCGTGTCGATCCCCGCGGATCGGCTCCGGGCCGAGCGGGATCGGACCCTCGCTGCGCACGGCTTCGTCGCCCGGGTTCGCGACGCTGGTTCGGACCCGGTGCTCGTGTGCTATCCGGCCGCGTGGATCGACGACGACGGCGTCGTCCGGCCGGACCGGATCGACGACCGGGACCGGGCGATCGAGCGACCCGTCCACGAGACCGAGCCCACGGTGGACTTCGACCGGGTCGACGCGCACAACCGAACGATCGTGGCCGACGTCGAGGCCGCCGGAGGCCCGGTGCACGCGGCCAACGCGGCGGCCTTCGCGGATTTCATGGGCAATCACTACGTCAAGCCCGTCGAGGCGGCGGCGGACGACGAGGTGGTGGAGTTCCTCGAGGAGTACTTCCCGCGGAACGCGTGGCCGGCCGACGACCAGCGGGCCGTCGTCGAGGAGTCCCTCCGTGCCGTCTTCGAGGCCGCCGGCCGGGCCGAACCGCCCGTCCTCGACGACGCCACCGCCGACCGGTCGGGGTAGGGATCACCCGCGTCCGAACCCCCCGGCGGAGCGGCGCGTCGGCGACCGGTGCGACCGGGCGGACCGGCGGCCGTCGGCCGGATGGCAAGACCTTTTTCGCCCCCTGGTGAACGCCGAGCCATGGCAAACCTCTTCGCCGATCTCGAGACCGGACCGGATCCACCGGAATCGATCTACGCCGTGATCGAGTGCCTGAAGGGCCACCGGAACAAGTACGAGTACGACAAGGACCTCCCGGGGGTCGTCCTCGATCGCGTCCTCCACAGCAACGTCCATTACCCGTCCGATTACGGCTTCATTCCCCGGTCGTGGTACGACGACGACGATCCGCTCGACGTGCTCGTGCTCGTCGAGGACCCGACCTTCCCCGGGTGTGTCATCGAAGCCCGCCCCGTCGCCTTCATGAAAATGGACGATGACGGCGAACAGGACGACAAGGTGATCGCCGTTCCCAGCGAGGATCCACGGTTCGATCACATCGACGACCTCGGGGACATCCCCTCGCAGTTGCTCGACGAGATCGACGAGTTCTTCGAGACCTACAAGAACCTCGAGGCGGGCAAGGAGGTCGAGACCCTCGGCTGGGAGGACCGGCAGGCCGCCTACGACGCGATCGAACACGCCCGCGATCTCTACGGGGAGACCTTCGGGTAGCGACCCGGTCGGTCGTTCTCTCCCTGCCCACCCGGTCGGCCGGCCGTGGCCGTTCGATGCCCGATGTTCCGGGGTAATGGCCCCGGCGCCGTCCATGTCTTATGCGCATGAGTAATTATTTACTCGGCCGGCCCGTACCCGTATGCGAGCATGGATGGAGACGAACCGCAGCCGTTGGGCATCCGTCACCTGACCGTCGTGCCGGTGAACTTCGTGCCGGCGACGGGCGAGCAGGCCGACGACCCGGTCGAGATCTGATCACTGGTCTGTTTCGAGCTGGCCCTGCCATCGACGATCGGGACGGCCCCGTGACTCACGCGCCGATCGGTACGCAGGGCGGATACAAGTGGGACCGTCGGGTGTCGATACTGACCCCGGCGTGGGCGAAACTCAAGGTTCATGTATCCCGCCGGCGGTAGTCGCGGCCATGGGCCTGTTCGACCGGCTCCGAGGGAGCCGCGGGCCGCGGGTGGCGTTCATCGGGATCGACGGCGTTCCCTTCTCGCTGATCGACGACAACCCCGACGTCTTCCCGAACCTGACGGCCATGGCCGAGTCGGGCAGCAGCGGCCCGATCGACAGCATCGTCCCGCCGGAATCGAGCGCCTGTTGGCCCTCGCTCACCACCGGCGTGAACCCGGGCGGAACGGGCGTCTACGGCTTTCAGGACCGGGAGATCGGGACCTACGAGACGTACGTGCCGATGGGCCGGGACGTCCAAGCGACGCGCGTGTGGGACCGCGTCCACGCCGCCGATCGGCAGGCGACCGTCCTCAACGTCCCGGTCACCTTCCCGCCCCAACGGAACGTCCAGCGGATGGTCTCGGGGTTCCTCTCGCCGGACGTCGAATCCGCGGCGTACCCCGACGAACTCGTCGAGACCCTCGAGGGGATGGGGTATCGCATCGACGTCGACGCCCAACTGGGCCACGAGGACGATAAGAGCGCGTTCATCGAGGACGCCCACGAGACGCTGTCCGCCCGACATCGCGCGTTCAAGGAGTACGTCGAGCGCGACGACTGGGATCTCTTTTTCGGGGTCTTCATGACCACCGATCGGGTCAATCACTTCCTCTTCGAGGACTACGAGAAGGACGGGGCGTACGCCGAGGAGTTCCTCGAGTTCTATCGGACCGTCGACGAGTACATCGGCGAGCTCCACGCGGCGCTTGCCGACGATGTCACCCTGGTCGTGGCGAGCGACCACGGGTTCACCACGCTCGAACAGGAAGTCCACTGTAACCGGTGGCTCGAGAACCGTGGCTGGCTTTCCTTCGGGAACGACGCACACGAACAGCTCGGCGATATCGCCGACGAGACGCGCGCGTACTCCTTGATCCCGGGACGGTTTTACGTCAACCTCGAGGGCCGCGAACCCCGTGGGTCCGTCCCCCGGGAGGACTACGGGGAGACCGTCGACGAGCTCGCCGACGAGCTCCGCGCATTGACCACCGAGGACGGGGAGGCCGTCGTCGATCGCGTGGTGCGCGGTGCGGACGTCTTCGGGGGCGAGCACGACGCCATCGCGCCGGATCTGGTCGCACTCCCGAACGACGGCTTCGACCTGAAGGCCGGGTTCGGCGAGACCGAGGCGGTCTTCGATCGCGGCCCGCGGAACGGCATGCACACGTTCCGGGATGCCACCCTGATCAGCGATGATCCGGATCTCGATCCCGCGGGCGCCGACCTCTACGATATCGCGCCGACGATCCTCGGGCTGATGGACGTCGACGTGGAGGGGGCCGCCTTCGACGGTCGACGGCTCGTCTGAACCGACATCCTGATCCGAGCGACAGCGTAAGCAGGGCCAATGCTGCCGTCCCGTTCCGGGCCGGATCCCGCGACGACCGCTCCCGACTCGCTCCGGGCAGCATGGGCGGATTCCCTCCCTGCCGACGATGACGGTTCCGTCTCCGAGGCGATCAGCCTCGAACGTGTGGGGCGCCTCGTGGCGGCGGATCACCACCTGTTGGACGCCGACGCGGCCGCGGCCGCGCTCCGCGACCGGGTGATCGTCGAGATGATCGATACCGTCATCGACGCCGAAACCCTCGCCGACCGGGTGCCGCTGGATGTGACACCGCAGGAGCTCAAGGCCCGACTGGAGGGCGAGGCGCCGATGACGCTGTACGAGTACGCCCATCTCCGCCACGCGGTGGCGACGGCATGATTCGGGTTGCGATCCTCGGTTGTGGGTACGTGGGGACGGCCCTGACGACCGAGCTTACGGACGCGGGCCACGAGGTCGTCGGCGTCCGTCGGAGCGATGGGACGGCGATCCGGGAGGCCGGCGGGACGCCCGTGGTGGGGGATCTGACCGACGAGAGCACCCTGGCGGAGGTCCCCGACGTCGATGCGGTCGTGTTCGCCGCGAGCTCCGGCGGTGGCGACGCCACCGCGGCGCGGAAGCTCTACGTCAACGGCCTCGCCACGGCGATCGAACATTTCGGTGCCCGCAGCGACCCGCCCGCCCGGCTGATCTACACCTCGAGCACGGGCGTCTACGGGGACCACGACGGCGATTGGGTCGACGAGGAGAAAGCGATCGATCCCCAGTCGCGCAAGACACGGGTCCTTGCAGAGGCCGAGGATGTCGCCAGATCGGCGGCCGACCTCGGCATCACCCCCGTCGTCGCCCGGATCGGGGGGATCTACGGCCCCGACAGGTGGGGGCTCGAGCGCTACCTCGATCGCCCCGTGACCGAAGGCTACCGCAACCACATCCACCGGGAGGACGTGGCGGGGGCGCTGGCCCACCTGCTGACCGTGCGGACCTCGCCGGAGCTTGTCCTGCTCGTCGACGACGAGCCGGTCGACCGGTGGACGTTCGCCGACTGGCTGGCCGCGCAGCTCGATCGGGCGCCGCCGAAGAAGGTGACCGTCGAGGAACGCCTGGCCGAGGACATCTCCGAACGGGCAGCGCGCCGCGTCCGGACGAGCAAGCGCTGTGATAACTCGCTCCTTCGCACGCTCGGGTACGAATTCACCTATCCGACCTATCGCGAGGGCTACGCCGCGGTGGTTCAGGACTGAATACACCGTCAGGGCCGCCAGTGGTATGGTCGATCAGACCGGCTCCAGGGCGATGATGTCCCCGACGTACGTCGTGACATACACCGTCTCCTCGATCGCGATTACGCCCGATTCCCACGCGGGTGACTCGTAAAATTCGAACATCCACCGTTCGTTTCCAGCCCGGTCGAAGGCACGCACGTACCCGAGTTGGCCGTGAATCCCACCAACGAGCACAAGCTCGGGGGTGGCGATCACCGTCCGCGGCGCACCCGGGACATCCCGGTCCCACCGTTCCCGGCCATCGGCGAGTTCGAAACACGTCGCGATCGTGTGTGGCGGATCGTCGAGCTCCTGGGCGGCGAACCCGACCCCCTCGGCGATCGCCGGGGGAAAGGTCCGGAAGCCTCGCGGAACGCTCGTCCACTGTTTGATGCCGCGGTCCGCATCGTAGGCGTGGAGGGAGGAACGCCGGCGGCCGCGAGCGGCTCCGATGAGGGCCTCCCCGGTGATGATGCGTCCGTCCCGGCACCCGGGTCGCAGCGCCCCGGTATAGGTGACGGTGTTCGTCGACATCATGGTCGAGGCCTCGCCCGTGAGCCATCCCGATTCGTACTCGAACGCTCGCAGGATCCCGTTCCCGTTGGCGATCAGTCGGTCGTCCATGAACCCAGCCGAGCGACCCACCTCGAGGCGCGTCCGTCGATCGCCAGAGCGCCGATCGAAGACGAACATCCCGTCCTCGGACGAGCCGGTGACCGTGATGTGCGAATCCACCACCAGCAGCTGATTCACGAACTGGCCGACCCCCACCTCGTCGACGCGATAGGCTTCCTCCCCACTTCCGAGATCATACGACGCGAGCCATGTCGTCACCTCGCCTTCGGAGTCGTCCCGCCCACAGGCGTAGACGGCACCGTCGAAGATCCCAGCCGCCCGCGTATCGTGATCGTGCGACCAGAGCTCGTCGCCCGTCGCCGTGTCGAACGCCCAGAGGCCGGACTCCCCGTACGCCACGAGGAGATCGTCGCTCCCGACGGCGCCGTAGATTCGCCCGCCCCGTCGCTCCCGCCACCGGGTCTCGACGCCGTCCGACGGCGGCGTGGCGTGTGGGTTGTACGCGGTGTTGGCCGGGTCGTAGCTTCCGAGTGGCCAGGCGCCCGCTTTGGGGCGCCAGCCTTCAAACGGCGGGCCGTCCTCACCCAGGCAGCCTGCGAGGCCGACGGCGAGGGCCGTCGCGGAGGAGGCGAGGACCGATCGGCGTTGCATAATCGAGGACGTTTGGCCGCCGAGAAAGTGCTTTCTCCCAAACTCGATGGCGGCTGGGGTCCGTACTATCCCGACAGCTCGCCCGTGGCCTCAAGCGCGATCGCGATCGCGGCATCGATCGCCTCGTCTGCCGCGTCGGGCAGCTCCTCGTCGTCCTCGGTTTCCCCCTTCTTCGTCCCCTCGACGAGGTTCCCGTCGACGGTGAGGATCGCGCCGGCCGCGAGCCCCCGTCGCCGGGCCAACGTGAAGATCGCCGCCGCCTCCATTTCGACGGCCACGAGCCCGGCGTCCTCCCAGGCGGCGACGTACTCCTCGGTCTCGGCGTAGAACGCGTCGTCGGTGACGATCGGACCCACGTGGACGGGACGGGGTCCATCGTGGGCCGCATGGACGAGGGCGGCCAGGACGCGGTGGTCGGGCACCGCGGGGATGGTCGCCGCCTCGTAGCGCTTCGTCGTCCCTTCGTCCTTGGCGGCCCCGGTCGCGATCACGAGATCACCCGTCCGGATGCCCGGTTGCAGCCCGCCCGTCGTCCCGACGCGGATGAACCGTTCGGCCCCGATGGCCGCCAGTTCCTCGATCGCGACGGCCGTCGAGGGCGAGCCGACGCCGGTCGAACAGATCGTCAGGGGGGTGCCCTCGTAACGAGCATTCACGACGGTGTACTCCCGGTTGTCGGTGAGTGCCTCGACGTCGCGGCAATGTCCTGCGATCCGTGCGACCCGATCCGGGTCGCCGGGGACGAGCACGGTGGGGTGGATGTCCCCGGTCTCGAGGAGGATGTGTGGCTGCTTGGCCATGGCGGGCGCTGCGCGCGGGGATACCGAAAAGCCCGGGGTTCGGGTTAGCCGCCGAGGAGGAACAACAGGAGGTTGTGCGCGCCCGGGCCCAGACCGACCGCGGTGAGCACCACGAGGACGGCGTGCCCCTGGCGTTCGGTCTCCCGCACGAACGGCACGAACAGCCAAAGGATCCCGACCGCCACGAGCACCTTCACGAGGACGAACAGCCAGCCCACGCCGATGGCGTCGGCCGTGGGGAGGAACTCGCCGATGCGCAAGATCGCCCGGGGGATCGGGGACCGTTCGCCGCCCTCGAGCACGTCCACGCCGATGGCCGTGCTGATGCCGTCGAGGACGTGCGCGAAGACGAGCGCGAGCCCCCCGACGCCGGCCGCGTCGGCCATTGACGATCCCGCCAGCGACACGACCGCCCACAGGAGGGCGGTGACCACGACCGCCACCACCAGGCCGACCAGGGGCCACCGCGGGGCGAGCTGTTCGTGCCGGAGGCCGACGACTACCAACCAGGCCATCGCGGCCAACAGCCCGAGGGCCCCGACGGCGCCGAGCGGCCATTCCGGGATCTCAACGGGCGCAACCAGTGCGAGGATCCACGCCGTTCCGGCGAGGATCCCCGTCGCGACGTAGACGGCCGGCGTCCCGAGAAACGGGGCGATGGCGTCTGGGGCGAGTTCGAGGACCTCGTAGACGTGCAGCGCTCCGCCGAGGGCCATCCACGGCGTGAATGCGACGACGGTCCGGGGGCCCAGCGGGGGGTCGAGCCGCCAGAGCGCCAGCCCGACGGCGGCGGCCCCGACGACGAGGGCGAGGAGGTACGGCTCGGGTGGGAGCCCGAAGCCGTCCGGCGTGACCATGTAGGGACGGCCGTCGGCGGTTCGAAAAACGTTCCGAAGGGCCGTAAGCGGTGCTTACGTATTCCCGGCACGTCGGTGAACCCGCACAATGGCCCATCAGTCGTGGTCCGGCGGGGAGAAACGTATGTCCCAGAGCGAGCCGCTTTAACGCGTGCTCGACGTACGCGGTGCGTACGATGGCCCGGTATCACCTCGAGACGTACGGGTGTACGTCCAACCGCGGCGAGAGCCGCCGGATCGAGGCCGCGCTCCGGGATGCCGGGCACCGCCGCGTCGACGAGCCCGGCGACGCGGACGTGGCGATCTTGAATACCTGCACGGTCGTCGAGACCACCGAGCGTCGGATGTTGCGCCGGGCCGCGGACCTGGCCGAAGCGACGGCCGACCTCATCGTCACCGGCTGTATGGCGCTCGCCCAGGAGGACGCGTTCCGCGAGGCCGACGTCGATGCGAGGATCCTCCACTGGGACGACGTCCCCGCCGCGGTGACCAACGGCGAGTGTCCCACCGTGACGGCGGACATCGAACCCGTCCTGGACGGCGCCATCGGCATCCTCCCGATCGCGCGCGGGTGTATGAGCGATTGTTCCTATTGCATCACCAAGCACGCGACGGGCAAGATCGACAGCCCGCCGGTCGCGGAGAATGTCGAGCACGCGCGGGCGCTCCTCCACGCCGGGGCCAGGGAGCTCCGGATCACGGGCCAGGACACGGGTGTCTACGGCTGGGAGACCGGCGATCGGAAGCTTCCGGCGTTGCTGGATCGGATCTGTGCGATCGAGGGGGACTTCCGCGTGCGAGTCGGCATGGCCAACCCGAAGGGGATCCACGGCATCCGCGACGAGCTCGCCCGGGTCTTCCGGGACCACGAGGAGCTCTACAACTTCCTGCATATCCCCGTCCAGAGCGGCTCGAATGACGTCCTCGGGGATATGCGACGTCAGCATCAGGTTGCCGAGTTCCGTGAGGTCGTCGAGACGTTCGACGCGTACCTCGACGAGTGGACGCTTTCGACGGATTTCATCGTCGGCTTTCCGACCGAAACCGAGGAGGACCACCGACGAAGCGTCGAGCTCCTCGAGGCGGTGCGTCCCACCAAGATTAACGTCACCCGATTTTCGAAGCGTCCCGGGACCGATGCCGCCGAGCTGAAGGGGCTGAACGGCACGGTCAAGAAGGAGCGCTCGCGCGAGCTGTCCGCGCGCAAGCGGGAGATCGTCGCCGAGGCCTACGACGGGCTGGTCGGCACCCGCCGGGAGGTGCTCGTCGTCGAGCCCGGGACCGGCGACTCGCTGAAGTGCCGGGACGACGCCTACCACCAGCTCATTATCCCCGACGAGGCGGCCGGCGAGGTCGCGATCGGGGACCGGCTCACCGTGAAGGTGACTGCCAGCGAACCGATGTACGCCTTCGCCGAACCCATCGACGCGGGGGAGCGAGACGGTCGACCGATCACGACCGTGACCTAGTGGGGATCAGCAGCGCGCAGGTGGGCCCGAATCGCACCGCTTTCCGGCCGATCTCGGCCCGTGATTCTCAGGCCGGTTCTGCGATCCACTCGACGGCCCGGTCGGTGTCACGGACGTTCACGCCGATATTCTCCAGTTCGTCGATCCCGCGTTGGTATACCCCGGAGGTTGCGTCAGCGACGAAGACCAGCGGGTAGTCGCGTTCACTGGCCTCGTAGATCGTCGTCCGCGGACAGTTCGGAAAGTTGCACCCACATATAGCGAGCGTGTCGATCGAGCGGGCCGAGAGGAACGCCTCGAGCGTCGTGTCGTAGAAGGCGCCCCATCTGGGTTTGTACATGACCCACTCCTGCGGGCCGATCTCCTGGAGCTCGCCGTCGAGCAGTCGGTCCGGATCGAGCCGGATGCCCTCTTCCGGGAGCAACGACCTGACGAGCTCTGCCCCGTCGGACCCCGGGCGGACGATCTCGGCGCCCTCTTCGATCACGTCGCGGCGACACGGATCGACATTCGACCCGTCGCGTTTGTAGAGGCGGGTGACGTGAATGATCGGCCGGCCCGCCGACCGGAATGCCTCGACCAGGCGTTGCATTTCGGGGACGCGGTCGGCCGTCCCGTCGATCGTCGCACTCCCCCCAGCCTCGACGAAGTCACGCTGCATGTCGATCGTGAGTAGCGCAGCGTGTTCCGGATTGGGTCGGGTGTATCGGTTCACGTGCCTCGTTTCGTGTAACCACTCAAGAAATTACACGCGACATATGACAGGGGATCGGGTCGGGGGCACCGGTGGTCGAGCGTTCCGCTTCCAACGCAGCATCCGAACCCGAGGGGCGATCGCCCCCGGATTTAACGGCACCCCCTTCGCACGCCCGATGTTCATGGATGTCCACGACGCGGTGGTCCGCATCCTCGCGGGGGAGGACCTCGGGCCGGTCTTCACCCTGATGTCCGAGGGGACGATGCGGCTGATGGCCGAGCTGGAGACCGGATGGGCGGACGACGTCCCCATGATCAAGACGCGCCACGAGCAAGGTGCGGTCGCGATGGCCGACGGGTACGCTCGGGCGACGGGTGACGTTGGCGTCTGCCTGCTTGGACGCGGCCCGGCCGTTTCGCAGACCGGCAACGCGATGCTCACGGCCCGCAAGCACGGGTCGGATCTTCTCGTCATCACGACCGAGTCGCCCCAGGACGAACGCTACGACATCAAGGCGTTCGACCAAACCGGCTATCTGCATTCGACGATCGGGGAGGTCGTCTCGATCCGACACCCTGCGGTATTGGTGTCGGAGTTTCGCGAGGCGATCCGGCGGGTCCGGGTCGGAGCGGGACCCCTCGCCGTCCAGATCCCCTGGGACGTCCTCGACGGGCCTTTGAGCAGGGCGTTCCCCGAATCGTACCAATCCTCGACCGCGGTCGTTCCCGAGGAAAACGTCACGACCGGGGTCCAACCGGACCCCACCTCCATCGCCGAGGCGGTCGAGCGGTACCTGGACGCGGACGCGTTCCAGCCGCCGGTCATCCTGGCCGGCGGCGGGGCGGTCGCGGCGGACGCGCGGCCGGCCATCGAGTCGCTTGCCGAACGCACGAGCGCGCTCCTCGCGACGACGATCCGTGCTCGGGACCTCTTCGCCGACCATCCGTTCGCCCTGGGCGTGACTGGCGAGTGGGGCAGCGATCTCGCGAACCGATACGCGGCCGAGGCCGATCTCGTGGTTGCCGTCGGGGCGAGTCTCAACCCGTACACGACCGACGACGGCCACGTGTTCGGGGAGGACACGACGATTATCCACATCGACGAGGATCCGGGTGCACTCGACCGGCATACCTCGATCGCCCTGGGCATCCGCGGGGACGCCCGGCTAACAGTTGAGGCAATCGAGGAAGGGCTGGCCGACCGCGGGGTCGACCGGGCCGGCGAACTGTGGACCGACGCGCGCCGCGAGGAGATTGGGTCGTTCGATCCCATGCGCGATCGCAACTTCCCGACGGTCGATGGCACCCTGGATCCCCGGGCACTCGTCCGGAGACTGGATGCGGTCCTCCCGGCCGACCGGAAACTCGTCGTCGATGCCGGCCACTTCACGCGCTGGTGTGTCGACGCGATCCGGGCGCCGCCCGAGGACTTCACGTTCACGCTGGATTTCGCTTCGATCGGCCTCGGTCTCCCGCAGGGAATCGGCACCGCCGCCGCGAGCGACGAACCGGTCGTCACGGTCTGTGGCGACGCGGGCTTCATGATGTCCGTGCAGGAAGTCGAGACCGCGGCCCGCAACGACATCGGGCTCACCATCGTGGTCATGAACGACGACTCGCTCGGCTCGGAATACCACAGCCTCGACGTCGACGGCGAGCCGCCGGAGGTGGGCCGGGTGCCGGCGCCGGAGATCGCCGATGTGGCGGGGTCACTGGGGGCAAGGGCAACCACTGTTCGTTCGCTGGACGACCTGGAGGCGATCGCCGATCTCCTCGGGGCCCCCCAAGAGGAGCCGTTCGTCGTGGACTGCAAGGTCAACCCGCTCGTTCGCCACCGGAGCAAACAGTGAGTTCCACCCGAAACGTAGCGCACGGACGTCTGACGCGCGTCAGTCGAACGCCAGGTGGACCGCCCGGTCGAGGTCCGGCACCGTGGCGCCCTCCTGCTCGGCGAAGGCCGCGTGCAGCTCGTCGTAGGTATCCTCGAGCGCCTGGACGATGACCTTCGTCTCGTCGATGACGGCCATGAAGTTCGTATCGCCCTGCCACCGGGGCACGACGTGTTCGTGGAGGTGCGGGATCGAGCCGCCGCCTGCGCCGCCGAGGTTTCGGCCCGTGTTGAACCCGTCCGGCTCCATGGCGGTGTCGATCGCGGCGATCGCGCGCCGGACCAGGCGGGACTGATCGAGCAGCTCCTCGTCGGTCAGCGCCCCGAAATCGGTGACGTGGCGGCGGGGGATCGCCATCACGTGGCCAGGGTTGTACGGGGCGTTGTTCAGGAGCACGTAGCCGAGATCGCTCTCGGCGACGACCAGCGCGTCCCGGTGGTCCTCGGCGTCCGGGAGGGCGCAAAAGACACACCCGTCGGGATCGGTCCGCTCCTCCCGGTTGACCCATTGGATGCGCCAGGGGGCAAACAGCGGATCCATGCCTATCGCGTCGTGACCTCGCAGCCATCCTCCGTCACGATGACGGTGTGCTCGGCCTGGCTGATGTAGGTCCCCTCGTCCTCCTGGAGGATGGGATAGCCAGTGACGACATCCTGCATCTCCAGGCGACGGAGGGCCATTTCGGCGCGCGGATGGTCGAGCCAGCGGACCGCAAAGGGGAGCGTGCGGAACTCGTCGGTGATCTGCTCGACGACCTGTCTGGCGTCCCGGTTCCGGACGGATCGTTCCTCCTGGAGCGCGTAGATCTGCTGGACGTTCCCGTCCCGGACCTTTCCCGTGCCGGTCGTGGCGAACGGTTCGATCGCCACCACGTCCCCGGCGTCTAACATCGCCCCGCCGTCGATGCCACGGTTGGGGATGTTCGGCTCGGTGTGTTGTTCCCAGTGACCTAGCCCGTGTCCCGAGAGGTTCAGTACTGGCGTCAACCCGTACGCGTCGATGGCCTCCTCGATCGCCGCGCCCACGGTGCCGGCGCGGACGCCGGCCTCGACCGTCTCGATGGCCGCCTCCAGGGCGGCCTCGCTGGCCGCCACCAGCTCCTCGTGCTCCCCCCGGAGGTCGACCGTGATTGCGCTATCCGCGAGCCATCCGTCGATGTGGACGCCGATGTCGAGGTTCACGAGCTCCTCACCGAACGTCGCCTCCGCGTCCGGGGCGGGGGTGCCATGGGCGGCTTCCTCGTCGACGCTAATGTTGACGGGAAACGCCGGGGTCCCGCCGAGCTCCCGGATGCGCGCCTCGGTCGCTTCAGCCAGTTCCAGATGCCCCACGCCCACGTCGAGCATCTCGACGGCCTCGGCCCGGGCGGTCGCGAGGATCTCCCCCGCCTCGCGGTGGGCCTCGTACCGTTCGCTCGTGAGGTCGACGCCGCTCATGCGCGGCGTTTCGCGGGATGGCTGAAAGCCCTTGTGACCCTCCGCCGGCGGCTCCTGGCCGCCGTTCCCCGTCACGCCGCGGCGAAGGCCGTCTCCATCGTTTCGCTGGAATACGCGACGCCCGTCGATCCGTCCGGCGTGATGAGGATGAGCCCGGCGG
>CAZAYR010000062.1:0-14523 GCA_964489365.1 uncultured Salinarchaeum sp. | reverse complement strand
TCGAGCAGACGGACACCTACATCGACAAGGACGCCTCGATCAACGACGAGATCGATCGGCTGCGCCACTCCGCGACTCGCTCGCTGCTGACCCGCGACGACGTGATCGTCGTCGCCTCGGTGTCGGCCATTTACGGCCTCGGTGACCCGCGAAACTACGTCGACATGAGCCTGCGGCTCGAGCGCGGCGAGGAGATCGACCGCGACGAACTCCTCAAACGCCTCGTGGACCTGAACTACGAGCGAAACGACGTCGACTTCACCCAGGGGACCTTCCGCGTGCGGGGCGACACCGTCGAGATCTTCCCGATGTACGGCCGCTACGCCGTGCGCGTGGAGTTCTGGGGCGACGAGATAGACAAGTTGAGCAAGCTCGACCCGCTCGAGGGCGAGCTCAAGAGCGAGGAGCCCGCCGTGCTCGTCCACCCCGCGGAGCACTACTCGATCCCCGAGTCCCGCCTCCAGAGCGCGATCGCCGAGATCGAGGACGATCTAGAGAAGCGGATCCGCTACTTCGAGCGAAACGGCGACATGCTCGCGGCCCAGCGCATCGAGGAGCGGACCACCTTCGACCTCGAGATGATGCGCGAGGCGGGCTACTGCTCGGGCATCGAGAACTACTCGCTGTACCTCTCCGACAGGGAGTCGGGCGACGCGCCCTACACCCTGCTCGACTACTTCCCCGACGACTTCCTGACGGTCATCGACGAGTCCCACCAGACGATCCCCCAGATCAAGGGCCAGTTCGCCGGCGACAAGTCCCGGAAGGACTCGCTCGTCGAGAACGGCTTCCGGCTGCCGACCGCCTACGACAACCGACCGTTGCGATTCCCGGAGTTCGAGGAGCGAGTCGACCGCGTCCTGTATGTCAGCGCGACCCCCGGCGAGTTCGAGCGGGAGACCGGCGGCCAAGTCGTCGAGCAGATCGTCCGGCCGACGTATCTGGTCGACCCGAAAGTCACCGTCGCGCCCGCCTCCGACCAGATCGATGACCTCCTGGGACGGATCGACGAACGCACGGCCCAGGACGACCGGGTCCTCGTCACGACGCTGACCAAACGGATGGCCGAGGATCTGACCGAGTTCCTCGCGGAGTCCGGGGTGGACGTCGAGTACATGCACGACGAGACGGATACCCTCGAGCGCCACGAGCTCGTGCGCGGCCTGCGGCTCGGGGAGTTCGACGTCCTCGTGGGGATCAACCTGCTCCGCGAGGGCCTGGACATCCCGGAGGTCTCGCTCGTGGGGATTCTCGACGCCGACCAGGAGGGCTTCCTCCGCTCCGAGACCACGCTCGTCCAGACGATGGGGAGGGCTGCACGGAACGTGCGCGGGGAGGTCGTCCTCTACGCCGACGAGGTCACCGACTCCATGCAGGCGGCGATCGACGAAACCCAGCGCCGCCGCCGGATCCAGGAGGCGTTCAACGAGCAACACGACAAGACGCCCAGAAGCATCGAGAAGGAGGTCGGGGAGGCGGACCTCCCGGGCAGCAAGACCGATACCGGTGGCGTCGCCCGGGACGAACCGGCCGACGCCCGCGAGGCGATCGAGCGGATCGAGCACCTCGAGGATCGGATGGACGAGGCTGCCGCCAACCTCGAATTCGAGCTCGCGGCCGACATCCGCGACCGGATCATCGACCTTCGCGCGGAATACGACCTCGACGATCCGGATCGCAAGGGAATCGCCCCGGAACCGGAGCCGGATTTTTAGTACGGTCCGCTTCCAGCGATCGAGAGGGTTGGATACGGCCCCAGAACGCCGGGGTCACCACGCTCGTGCTCAACAGGGATCAGCCCGTCGCGGCGTCTTGAAACGCGTCAGCGGCGGTCCGCGTCCCCTTCGAGATCAGGATATCGCCGGGCTGGACCTCGATATCGCGATCGCCGACCAGCAGCCAGCCTTCGGCCGGCCGACGGATCGCGATCACGGACATCGTGGCCCCGGTCGATGGAATCCCCTCCACGATGGTCGCCCCGTCGAATTCGCTGCCCGTTTCGACCTCGGTATGGACGAGGACCTCGTCGCTTTCCTCCACGGCAAGCTGCACGACCGGATGCGGGCCGAGATCGCGGAGCACGCCGGCGGAAATGTCGACGGCCGCATCGCTGATCACCTCGGCGGAATGCCCGAGGTGGAGCAGTCCCCGTAGCATGACGGGGTCTTCCGCGTCGGCGGCCGCCCGCAGCGTCCAGGCCTCGAAGCGGGATTTGAGCGCATCGACCTCGACTTCGAGGTTCCGTACCTCCTCCGCGAGGGCCCGGCTATCGAACAGCACGCTGCTGTACGCGAGATCGACGGCGAGCTCGGAGAGGTTCTTCATGTGGATGATGGTGTCCACGGCCCGGTCGAGGTCCGGGACGTCCTGGGGGGCCTCGCCCGGGGGCTCGTAGGCCGCGCCGGTCATCCGCCGGTAGACCTGCTCGATGGCCTCCTCCGGCCCGCGGAGGAAGACCACGTCGGCGGCGTGCAGTTCCGTATCTGGTCCGGGATTGAGCAGCCACTCGTCCCCGCGGCGGATCGCGATCACCCGGACCCCCGTCTCGGATTCGAGGTCGATGTCCACCAGGGTCCGATCGACGTACGCTGAATCCGCCACCAGTTCGCCCTGGACGAGCGTCTCCGCCGCGTCGGGAAGGGCCGTCCGCAGTGCATCCGGGAGGCCGATGTCCTCGAGGACGATTTTGGCGATGTCCCCCGCCGCCTCGGCGATCAGGTCGGCGGCAATGAAGATCCCCATGACGGGCGCGAGCTCCTCGGTTTCGTCCGGGCTCCGGGCGGCCATCATCAGCTGCATGCGCCCCCGCATCTCGAGGACGTCCATGCGACCCTCCAGGCGGATGACCTCCGACGCGAGCGCCTCGTTCCGGTGGAGTACCGCCGAATACGACAGGTCGATCAGGAGCTCGGCGGTATCCTTCATCTCGACGAGCAAGTCCTTCACCGTCGTCGGCTCGTACCGGACGGGAGTGGTCGAGACCTCGCCCTCCAGGGGGTCCATGCCCGTCCTTCACCGCCTTGAGTAAAAGAATCTGTTATGGGAAGAGCCCTTTCAGCCCGGGTCGGCCCCGGCGTGGCGGGCAGGCACAGCCCACGAACGACCACAATCGTGAAGGCCGCCGACGTCCCCGGTCGGGCATGGCATGGATCGCCCGACTGGTCACGTTCGCTGGCATCGTGGCGATCTTCCTCCCCGCGATCGCCGCCGTGCTGACGCTTGTCCCCGGACAGGGGTTCCCGCTTGCCCTGACCCGCGCGCCGACGTTCGTCATCGGCGGCATCGTCCTGTTCGTCGTCGGCACGATCATGCGGGTCTACACCGCGTACTGACGCGGCCGCGACCCACGACATTTATTCATCGAGCCCCAGATCGCCCGGCGTGGATGCGATCCTGCTGCTCGGGTTGGCGGTGACGGGCTTCGTCGCGTTCAACATCGGCGGCGCGACGACGGGCCCGGCGTTCGGGCCGGCGACGGGGGCGAACGTGATCTCGACGACGACGGCCTCGCGTGTCGCACGACGGACAGGTGGCCGCGGCTTCGAACTGGTGCGCAAAAGGCGTGGTTGCTTCGCGGTTAACTCTGCACTTCGATCTCCCGACCCGACATCGTGACCTCCCGCTGGATCGGGAGTTGGACCTCGAGGATGCCGTTGCGGTACTCGGCCTCGATCTCCTCGTCGACGACGACCTTCGGGAATCGGAACCGTTGATGGTACGTCCGTCGCCCGCGGTGCTCGTGTTCGTGTTCCGCGGCGACGTTCAGCATGCCCTCGTCCCACGAGACGGTGATCTCCGCGGGATCGAATCCTGGCAACTCGACGCTGAGGACGTAGGCACCGTCCTGCTCGAACAGTTCGTAGTCGGTTTCACCCGCCCCGAAGAGACGGCCGGGTGCGCCGATACCTTCGAACCATGAATCACCGGAGGTTGTCGGCAGCGCCATTGCTGCTCACCTCGGACCATTTCAAAATAGTGTTGCGATTCTACATAAATGTTTTTCCCGGGCCGACCGCGGAATTTCTTTACCCCGGACGCAGGAGAAGCCGCCATGGCGGCCTACGTCGGTCTCGACTGGGCGAACAAGGGGTGGTTCGGGGTGGCGCTCGACGGCGATCGGCTCACCTGTGACCTCTTCCCGACCATCTGGAGTGCGTGGCACGCCCATCGCGACGCCGACCGCATCCTCGTGGATATCCCGATCGGCTTACCAGACCGGGACGGGCCGCGACGACGTTGTGACGAACGGGCGAAGTCCTACCTGGGCGAACTCCACGCGAGCGTGTTCTATGCGCCCGTCCGCCCTGCGATCTATCGCCACTCGATCACCGAGGCCAAAGCCGTCAACGAGGAGGCCGGGTTCAGCATCCAGAACCAGGCCTGGAGCCTCGTGCCACGGATCCGGGAGGTCGACGAGTTCATGGACGCCCGCCCGGGGGCCCGGGATCGGATGCGTGAGACCCATCCGGAGGTGTGCTACCGGGCTTGGCACGGCGGATCCCTTTCATCCCCGCCGAACACTGCGGCCGGACGTGAGGAACGCTACACCGTGATCGTCGACGCCGCCCCGGAGCTCCGCGAGGAACTCGACCGGGTCATCGAGTCCTTTACGACGCCGCGATACGCCCCCATGGTGACCGATCGTTCGCACATCCAAGACGCCTGTATCGCGGCCCTGACGGCACGCTGCCCCGACGACGAACTCGCCACACTCCCGGCCGTACCCCCGACCGATGCCCGCGAGCTGCCGATGGAGATCGTCTACCCGTCCACCGCCCGGCAGCTCACCCTCGGGGATACCGAGAGTTAGGCCTCGGCCCGGTACTGACCGTGCGCGACGCCGACGACGAGCATGATCGCGCCGTACATGACCATCGCCGGGAGGACCATGAGGACGATGGTGCTGGTCCGCATCCCGACCGGGAGTACGATCAGCCCGGCGACGCCGGCGGCCATCGTGGCCACCGTGACGAGGATCGTGTCGATGCGGTCGATCGCTGGGAGCATGGTCGGGTTTCGCCGATCGGCTACGAAAGCGTATCGCGACTGCCCGACCGCGAGCCGCGATGTTCTTAAGCGCGCCCTTGAATACCGCGGCATGAACGACGGGGCGGGCCCGGATCGGCGCGTCATCTGGCTTCTGCTCGGGATCGGGTGTCTCTCCGGACTCTCGACCTACCTCGTCACGCCGCTCGAACAGCCCGACCAGCTGATGCTGGCCAGCGACGTGTATCGGCACGCCGTCCGCTCGTGGCTGACCGGCGACGGCCTGTACGGCCTCTCGCCTGCCGGGAGGGACGGCTACACCTACCTGTACCCGCCGGTAACCGTCCCCGTCTTCCTGCCGCATGCGATCGTCCCGTCCGGGATCGCCGCGTATGGCCTGCAAGTACTGGGCAATATTGCCGCCGCTCTGGCGATCGTGTGTCTACTGGTCCGCGGCCTCCACCGCCGGAATGTCGACGTGGGCCGCGTGGACGGAATTGCCCTCGTCGCGTTCATGCTACTCTCGAGTTACAGCGCCATCCAGCTCCTCAACGGCCAGATCACGCTGTGGCTCGGGCTCGCGGTCGCCGCCGGGCTGCACTGGCTTGACCGCGACCAGGGGCGGTTGGCCGGCCTCGCCTTCGCGATCGCGGCGCTATTCAAGGTCTTCCCGGCCGTGCTCGGCCTCCTGCTCGTCCGGCGCCGGACGTGGCGGGGGGTATGGACGGCCGTCGCCGCCGGGCTCGCGGGCCTCGTCCTCGGCGCGGTCCTGTTGGGTCCGGGGTTGACGGAGACGTACCTGCTGGAGGTCCTCCCCGGCCGGTTTTCCGGCTCGACCTACGCCGGGCGGCCGGATCCGACCGACAACGTCGACGGCATCCACCGACAGCTGGCTGCGCTCCACCCCGGCACCGATGACCTGCTCCGGACGATCCTCGCGGTCGTGCTGATCGCCCCGCTCACCGGGCTGAGCCTGCGTCGCGTGGACACGCCGGTCGGCCGGGACGCCGCGGCCCTCGGGATCGTCGTAAGCATCCTGCTGTTCCTCCCGCTTCAGCCGCTTTACTTCCCGCTTCTGGTGTTCCCGCTCGTGATGCTCCTGTATACGGTTCCTCCCGGTCCCGAGCGATCGCTTCTCCTCCTCGGGACGTTGTTGAGCCTCGTCCACGTCGACCAGGAGTCGCTCGTCCTGACGTTCGATGTGCTCGACGCGCCCGAATCGCTTGTCGCGGCCGTGGTGGCCATGACCGAACCCCTCTTCACGTTCATCCTGCCACCGACGCTGGGGCTGTGGTTGATGTTGCTGGCGTGTGGCCTCATCCAGATCTCGTCTCCGGCCGCCCTCGACGGAAATGATTCAAGGGGTGCGAGTCCGTAATCCGCAGCAAGGATGCCCACCCCGGAGTGGTTCGCCGTCTACTTCGTCGGGATCGCGGTCATCCAGCTGGCGATGTTCTGGTATCTGGTCCGACGGAGCAACGGGGTCACGGCGGAATCGGTTCCGGAATCGGACGGCGAAGTGATCTGTTCACAGTGCCAGACGTCCAACGAACCCCGGTACCGCTTCTGCCGGGCGTGCGTCGCCGAACTCCCGGGCCATCAGACCACGGCGGGCGGCCTCCCGGGACCCATCCGCCGGTGGATCCAGTAACCGGGGCGACGCTCAGACGTATTCGTCCCCGCCATACGCGAGCGTCATTTCCGTTGCCTCGTAGATGTTGATGAGCTCGTTGACGATGTCGTCGTAGCTCTCGTCGTCGATCCGAAGCTCGTCCAGCCGCGCGACGGTCTGGTCGTCGAGATGGACCTCGGGCATGCGCCGCCCCTTGGTCGAGTGCGCTCTTCGCCGTTGGGACCTCCGACCGGGCCGGGCTCCGCTGCCAACAGGGCTAAATCCTCCCGCTTGTTGAGGCCGGGGTATGTCGCTCGGGGTCGACAGCGGGGCGGTCTGGCTTGCCGTGACGGCCCTGGCCCTCGTCGGCGCCACGCTGGTGCTTCGGCGAGCCGGCGTCCCGGTGCGGGCGTACGCCCGGGCCTTGCGGCGACGGTGGCTCCTCGGCGTCCCGTGGGGGACGCTCGTCGTGATCGCGTGGCTGTTCGCGGTCTATCTCGTCGTCCAGCGCGGCTGGTGGCACTGGTATCGGCCCGTCGTCGTGGCGTTCACGGCCGTGTCGATGTGGGAGCCGACCGGCTGGCTGCTCGCCGGCTTCAGCCATGTGAGCCCGAGCCATCTCCGCGGGAACGTCACCACGACGGTGGTGTTCGCGCCGATCGTCGAGTGGATCTGGGGCCATCGGACCCGGCGGGACGGACGACTCTCGACGCCGTGGGTCCGCGCCGTCGTCCTCTTCCCGCTCGCCGTCGGCGGCATCACGGTCATCGCGACGCTCAGCTCGTGGGGGCCCGTGATCGGGTTCTCGGTGGGGGCGTACGCGCTCATCGGCATCGTGCTGGTCCACCGACCCCTCCTCGTGATCGTCGGGCTGTTGGCCCGATCTGCGGTCCGGTTCGCGTGGCGGACGATCGACGACCCGGTGCAGTTTGCGGAAACCAGCGTCCAGGTCGTCGAGCCGAGTTGGTATGGCAGCGCCGTGCAGGGCCACCTGGTGGGGTTGCTCATCGGGATCCTGGTCGGGCTCTGGCTGTTCCGCCGGACGGAGCGCGCCCCAACGACCCCCGCCCGCCTGTTCGGGGCCGCGGTGCTCCTCGGGGTTTCGCTGTCGTTGTGGACGGTCTGGTGGATCGTCGGCCCCGAACAGTTCGTCCTCTACCGTGCGGCCGGCGCCCTCGTGGTCCTCGCGGTGGCGACGCTGGTCACGGTGGGCGTGACCGGGGTCGGCCTTCCCGTGCGCGAGCCGCGACGGGTGGCGGTCGGGATCCTCCTCGTGGCCGTACTCGGAATGGCGATCGTGGGCGTGGGGTTGAACTTTGCGACGGCGGAGCCCGCCCCGGCGTCGCCGGGCCTCACGATCGGCGATTACCGCATCACCTACGCCGAAAACGTGACGGACGGCATGGTGAACGTGGTCGACATCGAGGCGTTCGGGCTGACGACCGACGTCCGCACGAGCGGGGTCATCGTGGCCAGCCAGGAGCGCAACGTCTGGCGCCGTACGGCCTCGAAGGCGGAGCTGGCGACCCACGGTGTCGAACGGTTCACGGTCGGTGGGATCGGCTGGAGCCGGGAGGTCACCGCCGTTCGGAACGGGTGGGTCCCCCTCGGGGGCGAACCGGTCTACATCGTCTGGCTTGGCGTGGATGGAGAATTCGAGCTGTCGTACGAAAGCGACGCCCGCCCGGCCCGGGCCGTGTTGGAAAATCGCACCTTCACGATCCGGCCGGATGACGGAACCTTCTATGTCGACGTCCGCTACGAGGGCGAGGTCGAGACGGTTCGCGTGCCCGATGCGGAGAACGTCACGACCGCCCACGGGGTCGACATCTTCCGGGACGGCCGGGATATCGTGGCCGTGATCGGGGAGAGCGGCGTCCCGATCGCCACCCGGGAGACTTACGAGGAGTAAGCGCCCGTCACCGTGCCGGTTCGGCCGCATCGAGGTCCGCGAGCTCGTCCAGCGACGCGAGCCGGTAGGCCGGGCGCACCCGGTCGGAGCCCCGCTCATCCCCGCGCGTCAGGAGCGCGGCATCGCACCCGGCGCGGGAGGCCGTCCGGACGTCGCTGACCCGATCCCCGACGAACAGGGGTCGCTCGACGCCCATGCGATCGATCAGCCATTCCAGGTACGCCGGATCGGGTTTGCGACGATCGAAATCGGGGAGGGTCGGAAAGCGCCCCCGGAACGCGTCGACGTACCCGTCCCAGTCATTGAGTTCGAGGTACTCGCGGACGGAATCGTGGCGGTTGTTCGAACAGACCCCGAGGGCGTACTCCTCGTCGAGCCGTTCGAGTATTTCCGTATCCGCGTACGCGGTGCGGCCTCGGTCGCGACGACGGCCGTGGGCGATATCCGTGGCCGCCCGCTCACGATACCCCCACGCGGCCTCCGCGGGGAGGTCGACGGTCAAACTCGCCTCCCGGAACGCGTTGCCATCCTCCGGGTCCTGCAGGGCATCCGGCCACGCATCAGCGCCGCGGCCGAAGGCCCGGAGCATCTGCTCGGTAGCCAGTCGATAGACCGCATCGGGCGTCTGGCGGCCCGTGATCAGGACGCCATCCAGATCGAAAAGGATCGCATCGTAGGACATAGCCCTCACCTTTCGGCGGGGCCTGGAATAGCTTGCGCCCTTGCGGCGGGTTCGCCGTCGGAGAGAACACTCAATAATCGGCTCTCCCGCTAGCAACTATTTTATGTGATCAGAGAAATGTAAATAGTAACCACCGTTATGGCCGGCATACCGATCGAAGGAGGGTTTACCGTCGCGATGACCCGGGCGGCCGATACCCCGGGGATCGACATCGTCGACCCGATCGAGCGGCGGCGTTGCACCCTTCGGACGCCCGAGCCGGTCTCGCCGGCCGAGGGGGACCCCGACGCGTTCCGGTTTCCGGTCGAACGCGCGGTCGATATCGAGACCCGGGAGCTGACCGCGCCGTTTACCGGGCACGCCTACGTCCGCAATGGCGACGGGGACGTCGTCGCCGAGGCTCGCAACGGGTTTCGCCAGGAATTCCCGGATGGATCCTATAGCATCGAACTCTCCGGGTTGATCAAGGTCTATGTCAGATTTACCGGGCCGTTTTCGATGCGGAACGGGTTCGACGGGATGGAACTAACGTTTCCGGCATCGCGCGAGGTGAGTATCGGCAGCCGTTCGGCCCACCGGCGCCCGGCGGCGACCATTACGACAACCCACGAGCCTCACGATCTGATGGCGGCCATCTCGACGTTCGGGTCGGCGCTGAAACCCACTTCGCCGGAACGGAGTTTTCCCACCCTTAGGGGGTATCCTCCTGCATTGGAGGTCGGCGAGACCCTTGAGATCCCCGACGGGCTCGAGGCACCCGTCGATGACGTGGTCATCGAGGTCGAACCGACGTACGAGCAGCTCTTCCCCGTCGCACCGCTGGCGTATTATCTGGGCGTTCCCGTGACCACGGGACCCGTGCCACGACTGGTCGGCGAGCACGTCGACCACCTCCTCACACATCCCGACGGATTCGCGCGAGCCGTGCATGAGACGTTACAGCGGGTGTTTCTCCTCGAGTGTGTCACGCGGACGGAGGGCCTCTACCCCGTCGACCTCCTGGAGCGGGAACGACTGGAGGGACGGATCGACCTCCCGTTCGACGAGCTCTACGAGGCGTCGGTGGATGTCCGTCTCGATGCGTTCCTGGAGATCCCGTACCGCCTGATCGAGGATGTCGTGCCGGACTGGCGGCTGGCGGCCCACGTCGAGCCGACTCAGGAGACGATTCCGATGCTGTCCCACCTGGCCAACGATCTGGCGTTGGTGTCGATCGCCGACGGCCGGACGATCACGTCGGAGCCGGGCGCGCCGATTCCGGCGGGGACGCTGGTCCGGGGTGGAGCGACCGACACCCGAGGCGCGTCGGCTGAGGGCATGGCACTCGTCGAATCGACCGGCGAGCCGGAGGCCTTGGAACGGGCGTGGGTCAGCGAGGGCATGCCCGTGGATGCGACCAAGGCCGTTCTCGAGGCCTACGAGAATCGCATCGGGCGCCAACCCCAGACTTCGAGCATCGACATCGCAGTCGTGTGCAACTCCCCCGATATGGCGGGCGAACTCCTGCGGGTGGATGGCGTGTACGGCGATCACGAGGAGATGCCCTTCGAGGTGAGTATGCACGAGGAGCTTACGACGGGGGAGCTGGAAGCGCTCATCCGCGAGGATTTCAACTTCTTCCATTACATCGGGCACATCGACGACGACGGCTTCCGGTG
The DNA here is from genome assembly GCA_964489365.1 of uncultured Salinarchaeum sp. GTDB lineage: Archaea > Halobacteriota > Halobacteria > Halobacteriales > SKNY01 > SKNY01. The sequence continues at coordinate 3,673 of CAZAYR010000062.1, read as the reverse complement.
TCCGGACGGCCGACTCGATATGACCGGTATCGGGGATGTCGGGCCAGAGGCGTTCTTCCTCAATGCGTGCCAGTCCTACGAGCAGGGGCTCGGATTGGTCCGAGGAGGGGCGGTTGGAGGGATTGTTACGCTCAACGACATAGTGAATCACGGTGCGGTAAGGGTAGGCCAGACTGTGGGCCGGTTGCTCAATGTGGGGTTCCCCTTGCGCGGGGCCCTGGATCTTGCTGCTACGAAGAGCGTGATCGGCCGCCAGTACGTCGCCGTGGGCGATGGAACGCTCTCGATCGTTCAACCCTCGAGTGGAACCCCCTATTTGTATGAAATCACTCCTCAAGGAGACGAATATCTTGTGCGTATCGATGGATTCGGGGCCCCGCCTGGAATGGGATGCATGCTACTCCCTTATTTCGACGATTACAATATGCAAAATCTGGCGGGAGGAAAAAGTAGGCGGATAGAGATGGACCGAGGCGAGCTGCAGACTCTTCTTTCGGAGGTAAACGTTCCAGTTCGCCGAAACGACGAACTCGTCTGGTCGGACGAATTCTTCGATTAGGGACCGATCGTCGTCCCCGCACCCTGCGCTGCCACGTTCCCGATCTGCGACAACAACAGCGCGAGGGTGAACAGGGCGCCCATCATTCGCGGGTGCTCAGCCAAGAACGTCTTGATGTCATGGTTATCTTCCATGGCAGATGGCCATGAAAAGACAGGAAAATTATAATTATCTAAAGATAAGGGATATTTTTCAAGATAAATAAATCCGTGAAAAAATGCAGGAAACGCCTCCTGAGCGGTCAGGAGGGTTCACGCCGTACTTTGCCATCTGGCGACACCCCAGCCGACCACGGGGCAACTCCCACAATAAGCTAGACCCCCGCCCCCGGCGGCACCGTCGACTCGGCCTCGTGGTGACCCGTCCGAACGGCCGTCAGTCCTGCTCGTCCTGCTCGCCGCGGGCGGTGGCCGGGGCAGCCGTGCCGTCGTTGCTCGCAAGCCGGCGCTCCACCAGGGCCTCGAAGTCGTCGGCGGCGTCGTATTCCTCGCGCAGACGGAGGGCGACTCGCCCCCGATCGGTAATCTCGTACAGTCCCGACCGGTCCGCGGGCCCGATCTTCACGACGAGGCCGTAATCCGCCAGTACGGGGAGTCGATTGTTGACGTTCTTCCGACTCTTGCCAGTAATTTCGGCGATGTTGGGCGCCACGTTGCGCCCGTACGCGTGCAGCGCTTCCAGGATCAGAAAGTCCGTCGGTCGGCGGAGTCTCACGGGTCTTCTACCGTGACCATACTATGGCGGCGTATATACTTATTCCCAATGACGGAAAACGACTTCTGGGCGCCTCAGAATAGGGAGTCGATCTCCTCGTTCTGGAGGGCATCGATCGCCTCGCTGTGACTCGAGCGGAGATCGTCGATGTTCCGGCGGGCCGCCACGGCATCCTCCTTGAGGGCGTCGATACGGGGAAGATCGCTCACGCCCGCCAGGAGGACGGAAACCGCGACACGATCCTCACGAAGCGGATAGTCCCCGCCCCGAATCTCCATGCTTCCGGTTTCCTCCTCGAGCCACGCGCGGCCGCGCTCGATGCCCTTTCGGCTCAGGTACGCCGGTGGTCCGCCGACCACCACGAGCCCACGTTGGGTGCTCCCCACCGCGGCGTCGACGGTGAGGCGGCCGAGCGTCGCACGTCGGACGAGGCTCGTGATCCGGTTGACCGTCGCCGTGGTATCCTCGTCCGGGCCGGAACTCGAGGTGAACCGTGAGAGCAAGCCCTTCGAGCCGCTCGCGGCGCTCTCGACCGTCGTGTCCTCGGCGTACCCGATGGCCGTGATCCCCCCGCACCCGAGCGTGTTGATGATCTCCGAGGCGTCGACGACACTTTCGGCGACTTGCTCGCCCTCGGCGACTTCGCCGGCCCGGAACGGCAGTTCGAGCTGTCCCAACAGCTCCCGGTTCATCGACTCGTAGCTCGCATCGACCGTCTCCCCGGCGTTGCGCCAGGCGTCATTGTCGAACAGGATGAGGTTGTCCACCCGATCGACCATCGTCTGCAGGGAACGCGCCGCGTTCAGCATGTAGATTCCCCCTTCGTCCGAGTCCGGGAGGATGCCGAGCCCGTACACGGGGGCTTCGTACATCTCTTGGACGTGGGCGGCGACCACGGGGCCGGCGCCCGACCCCGTCCCACCGCCGAGCGCGAGTACGACGAGGAACGCGTCGATTTCGTGGAGGGGCACGTCGCTGATGGCGGCGTGGATCTCCTCGAGTTCGCGTTCGGCGATTTCGGCCGCGAGCTCGTTATCCCCGCCGACGCCGTGGCCACCCACCTCGGTGCGGCCGATAAGGATGCGGTCGTCCGCGGGGATATGCGAGAGGCCGCCGAGGTCTGTTTCCGCGGTATTGATCGCCACGGCGTGGGTGACGATCCGGCTCAGGTCCGACGCCCGATCGCGGGCGAGAAACTGATCGACGATCTTTCCGCCGGCCTGACCGATACCGATGAGTGCGAGTTTCATGGAAATCGTGTGGGGGCGGTGTCAGACGGTGAGTGGAGTGGCCCCCGACGTAAATATTTGTGAGATGCCGCCCCGCCCAATTCAGGTGAGCTCCCCGAAGAGGCGATCGTCGCTGATCGAGTCCCGCGTGGCGTCGGCGTGATGGCGCACGGTTTCGAGCTCTTCGAGCAGCTCCTGGTACTCCTCGCTGGCCTCGAGCTCCGGCCCTTTTTTGGTGGTTTCGAGCGCGGCCTTCTTGCTCGCGAGCTGGTAGAGCCGCCGGATGTCCCGTTCGTACTCCGAGACGGAGACGAGGGCGTCGACGAAATCGGTTAGTTCATCGGCCCCGACTGGCTTCACGATGTAATCGTCGAAGCCCATCTCGAGGATATCCAGGTCGGGTTCGACCGCCGTGACCATGCCGACGGGACATGTGATGCCCCGTTCGCGCAGTTCCACTAGGACCTCGTCCCCCGAGAGGCCAGGCATGCGACGGTCGAGCAGGATCGCGTCCACATCCTCGTCGACCGTTTCGAGGGCCTCCTTGCCGTCGTAGGCGACGCGACTCTCGTACGTCTCCCGCAGCCACGTCGCGAAGAGATCGGCGATGTCCCGTTCGTCCTCCACGATGAGAACGGTCGAAGGTTCCTCGCTCATAGTAGGATGGCGGGCTGGGCGGGCGAATCGAACATGTTCGTTGTCGAAATCATCTTCGAGACAATTTAAAAAGAGCAAACCTATACTCTTTGGCCCCCCTCGATCGCCCTTTCAAGAATCGCCCGTGCCTCGGCCAGCAGCTCCGCCGCACGCGCCTGTTCCCGTGCCTCCGCCGTCAGCCGAATCTTCGGCTCCGTCCCGCTCGGCCGGATCAGGAACCATCCGTCGCCGGCGTCCACCCGCACGCCGTCGATCGTCCCGACGGGCCGGTCGTCACCCTCCAGGGCCGACCGCACCCCCGTCATGACGCCCTCCTTTCCGTCGACTTCGATCGACTCCCGTCGGAGCGGGTACTGCGCGATTTCGTCGACCTGTTCGTGGAGTGGGGACCCGCTGGCCACCAGCTCGACGAGCTTGCAAGCCGCGAGCGGTCCGTCGGGACAGAGCGTCGCCGACGGCCAGATCCAGGCCCCGCTGGGCTCGCCGCCGAAGGCCGCGCCGGCCTCGCGGATCG
>CAZAYR010000061.1:0-14629 GCA_964489365.1 uncultured Salinarchaeum sp. | reverse complement strand
CACGGACGCGACCACCGCACGGAGGCGGCGCTCGCGCTCGACGACGATGGGACGATCCGCGGGCTCCGCGCGCACACCCACGGCAACGTCGGCGGGTACGGGCTCGGGATGTCGCCGTTGATGCCGGGGTGGTACGGGACGCTGCTGTCCGGCCAGTATCGCATTCCGGCGATGTCCTGTGAAACCCAGTGTGTCGTGACGAACACGGCGCCGGTGCACTCCTACCGTGGGGCGGGACGCCCCGAGGCGATCTACGTGACCGAACGGCTCGTCGACGCGGCCGCTCGCGAGCTGGGGTTCGACCCGGCCACGCTACGCCGACAGAACCTCGTCGATGCAGACGCGTTTCCCTACGAGACCCCGGTTGGCGCCGAGTACGACAGCGGCGACTACGGGACCGCGCTCTCGAAGGCCCTCGAGGCGATCGATTACGCCGACCGCCGGACCGCCGGGGATACGGGGCCGGACGGGGACGGACGCTACCGGGGGATCGGGATCGGCTCGTACGTCGAATCGACGGGGATGGGCTTCGAGAGTGCGCTCGTCCGCGTCCATCCCGACGGCGGAGCCACGGTGTATGTGGGCACGCACTCGCACGGCCAAGGCCACGAAACCACGTTCGCCCAGATCGTCGCCGACGAGCTCGGGCTCGCCTACGACGACATCGAGATCACGGAGGGCGACACCGAGCGGACGCCGGCGGGGACCGGCACCTTCGGGAGCCGGAGCATGATCACCGGGGGCAACGCCGTTCGGGAGAGCGCACAAAAAGTGCGCGAGCAAGTCGTCGAACTCGCCGCCCATCTGCTTGAGGTGGACCCCGAAGAGGTCGTTGCGAACGAGGGCACCTTTGCCGTCCCGGGCGGGAGTGAAGGGGTGTCGATCCAGGAGATCGCCGAGACCGCCTACGGCCGGGGGCTGCCCGACGAACTGCCCTCCGGGCTCGAGGCGACCACGTTCTTCCGGCCCGACGGCACGGCGTACACCTTCGGGACCCACGCGGTGGTCGCGGCGGTCGAGCCGGGGACGGGCGAGATCGAACTCGAGGAGTACGTCGCCGTCGACGACTGCGGGAACCGGGTCAACCCGCCGATTATCGAGGGGCAGATCCACGGCGCGGTCGCCCAGGGGATCGGCCAGGCCAGGTACGAGCTCACGGCCTACGACGAGGACGGCCGGCTCGCGACGGACACCATGCTCGGTTACGGGATCCCACGGGCGTTCCAGGTCCCGGAGATCGAGACGGACGCGACCGTGACGCCGAGTCCCCGCAACCCGATGGGCGTCAAGGGCATCGGCGAGGCCGGCACCATCGCCGCCCCGCCGGCGGTCGTGAACGCGGTCGTCGACGCCCTCGCCCCACTGGGGGTCGACCACATCGACATGCCGCTCACCCAAGAACGCGTCTGGGCGGCGATCAACGAGTAGCCTCCTCGCGTTCCGCGAGCAGCCCCGCGATGGCTTCGCGGTCGTCTCGCTCGTCGAGATCCAGTCGCACGCCCGGGTCGCCGGTCTCGACGATGGCGGCGTCGTCCGCCGTCCGCAGGATGTCGCGTCCCCCGCGGTCCCCAGTCAGTTCCGCGAGCCGGTCGAAGTGTGTGCGGTCGAACAGGACCGGGTTCCCCCGTCGGCCCTCGTAGCCGGCCGCCAGTGCACTCCGGCCGGTTTCCCGAAACGTCCGCACCAGCATCCCCACGGTCTCGGGTGCTATGGCCGGCATGTCCCCGAGCGCGATCACGGCCGCGTCCACCTCCGCCGGGATCGAGGTCATCCCACGTGCCACGCTGGTGGCCTGGCCCTCGCAGTAATCCGGATTCTCGACGACGGTGAACGGCAACCCGTTCAGTGCCGCCCGGACCCGGTCGGCCTCATGACCGAGGACCGCCACGGCCGCGTCCGGCTCGGCCGCGAGGAGCGATTGCGCGGCGGCGTGAACGACGGGGTCGTCCCCGACAGTCGCGAGGAGCTTGTTCGCCTCGCCGTATCGCGTGCTGGTGCCGGCCGCGAGCAGGATCGCGGCGATGGACGCCGCACCAGTGACGCGGCCTTCGGCCGGGTCGATGACCGGCAGCCGATCCGGTCCATCCATCACCACCCACTGCACTGGGGATGCATATATCGCTGTCCGTGGACTGCTCATGGGCGTGATCGCGCGCATCGGCCAGCTTCCGGTTGGCGAGACGCCTCGGGAGAGCCACGGTGTGGGGCTCAAACCATGGCCATCACGCGCAGGATCAGCGAGACGAACCCGACGATTAGCGCCGGTGTGAGGCTCTCGTCCACGTCGACGTCGTGGGTGGCCGCGATGCCGAACGCCAGAATGTACACGCTCCAGGCGACCACGATGAGGGCCAGAAGGAGGTCGCCGATCCCGCCGCTGGCCTGCAGCGCCTCCAATTCGGCCGTAAACTGTTCGGGATCGGCCGCATCGAACGTCCGGCCCCGGAACTGGAACCACGCGAGCGCGTAGTTCGCCGGGACCGCCAGGAGGTCCGGTGCGTAGCTCCAGGCTGCCACTCCGACGGCCGCGAGGTAGCTATCGTGGTAATCGGAGCGACACCACCAGTGCATGAACCCGGCCACCACGAGCAGCGAGACGATCGCGATGGGGATCGAGAGCAGCACGGTCCCCACGATGACGTCGTTCATCGCCCGGACAGCCGCATCGGGGACGTTCGTGGAGTGTGCCAGCAGGAGCTCCTTGAGGGCGTAAATCATGACGATCATGCCCACCACGTGAAGGGCGAACACGCCCACGCCGTGGAGGGCAGTATCCTGCTGCTCCCGGAAATACGACTGGGGGTGCATGAGCGGCGTGTTGGAGGGCATACAGGGAATGCTCCATCCTGAAGATCATATATTTCTAACTATTCTTGCTGGCTGACAACCCTCCGGAGTTATCCTCCCGCGCCGACGTGAAAGGTCGCCGCGGCGGTGAGATGGCATTCAGCGACGAGTTCGGCGACCGCCCGCAAGTGGCCGGGGGACGGATCGATCCATTCGCGGGTCCACGAGCGAGACCCACCCGGCTCGAGCTCGAGGTGCTCGACGGCCTGGGTGAACATGCGACCCTCGCTCCACCGCCAGATCGGGTCGTCGCCATCGTCCGCGAACACCGCTACGTCGACCTGCCGGCCGTCCGGGAACGTGATCGTGGTCGGCGCGTCCGAGGTGTTCGTGACGGTCAACGAGAACGTGACCGTGGCCCCGACGGTCACGGTGAGCGAACCCTCCAGGGTCATACGCCAGCCCGGTGGGCGAACCGCCTCACGGTTTCGCCCACGGACTTCACACGCTCCGCTGGATCGACTGGCGCGGGTGCCAGAACACCGAGAAGTCCGCCGGGCTCGGGATCGCGCAGGCGAGATACCCCACGACGCCAAGGGCCAACGGGAGCGACCCGGCCGCCAGCGGATCCGGCACGACGCCGAGGACGATGGGCAGTCCCGGGAGCGCGAGCCCGAGCGGGGTGACCGCGGCTATGCGCAGTTGCCAGGGCGCGGTGTTGGCGTTGGCGTGGGGCGTAACGGCCGCCCACCCGTCCAGACCGAGCAGCCGACCCTCCTCCCGTCCCGGCAGCCACTCCAACGTGTACGGCACGGCGAAGGCCCGCAGGGCCGCGGCGTGGGCAAGCTCGTGGGCGATCACCCCCGCGATCAGTCCGACCAGCAGCGCCAGGAGGCCAGCCAGCATAACGCGGGTGCTCGGGGGTCATGGAATGAGCTTTCTGCATTGGCTCCAGGTCATCCACGCAAGTTCGATGGCTTCAGCCGGGAGAGCCGCATCGCATTGCCGGTGACCGTGAGGCTCATCCCCATATCGCCGACCACGACCGCGAGCGCGACGCTCACCAGTCCAAGCGGAACGCCCAGCGCGAGGAGGGCCTTCACCCCGAGACTCGCCCAGATATTCTGACGAATGACGCCGTTGGCCGTGCGCGACAGCGCGTAGAGGTACGGCAACTTGGCGATGTCATCCCCCATCAGGGCGATGTCGGCGGTCTCGAGCGCGGTATCCGTGCCCGCCGCACCCATCGCAATGCCGACATCGGCTGTCGCCAGCGCGGGCGCGTCGTTGATCCCGTCGCCGACCATCGCCACCTCGCCGTACGCCGCCTGCAACGCCTCGACAGCCTGGACTTTCTCGTCGGGTAGCAACTCGGCACGATACGCGTCGACCCCGACGTGCTCGGCGATGGCGCGGGCCGTCCCCTCGTTGTCGCCGGTCAGCATGACGATGTGTTCGACCCCGAGGTCGTGCAGTCCCGTGACCGCGCGTGCCGCAGCCGGCCGCACTTCGTCGGCGATGGCGATGATGCCGAGCAATGTCGTGTCCGTGCCGACGAGCACGACCGACTTCCCCTCCTCCTCGAATCGCGAGATCGCGCCACGCTCGAGGTCCGTACAGTCGTCCCGGTCGCATCCTTCCGCAGCCCCCTCGACTGCCATCCCGCCGTCGGCCCGGAGGTGTGTGTGCGACAGGTCGAAACCCAGCTCCTCGAAGAGGGCGGGCTTCCCCGCGTAGAACGTCTTGCCGTCGATGTCCCCACGGATCCCCTTCCCCGCGATCCCTTCGAAGTCCTCGATGGGTGGCAGCTCGCCAACAGCCGCCTGCTCGGCCCGGGCCAGGATCGCCTCGGCAATGGGGTGTTCGCTGCGTTGCTCGATCGCCGCCGCGTGCCGGAGGACCGTCTCGTCACCCGCATCGCCCAGTCCGACGACATCCGTGACCGCGAGTTCACCCTTGGTGAGCGTCCCCGTCTTGTCGAGGGCGATCGCGTCCACACGCCCCATCGCCTCGAGGTGGTTGCCCCCCTTGATGAGGACGCCATTCTTCGCGGCGCTGGTGATGCCGGAAACGACGGAGACCGGCGTGGAGATGACGAACGCGCACGGGCAGGCGATCACCAACAGGGTGAGTCCGCGAATGAACCACGTCTGCCAGCCCCCACCGAACGTGTGCGAGAGGCCGGTCAGCGTGACGGTGGCATCTCCGCTGATGAAAAGCGGGGGGAGCGCAGCCGTGAGTATCGCCAGCACGACGACCAGGGGGGTGTAGTATCCGGCGAACCGGTCGACGAACTGCTCTTTCTCGGTCTTGTGGGCCTGCGCCCCTTGCACCATCTCGATGATCTGCGAGAGCGTGGACTCCGAGGCTGGCGCCGTCGCCTCGAATTCGAGGTAGCCATCCTCGTTGATGCTACCGGCGTACACCTCGTCGCCGACCCCTTTGTCCACCGGCACGCTCTCGCCGGTGATGGGGGACTCGTCGACGGCACTGCCGCCTTCGACGACGGTGCCGTCGAGGGGAATCTTGTCGCCGGGGCGGACGATGACGGTTGCACCGACGTCGACCTGGTCGGCCGGCAGGGTCACCTCCCCGCCGTCGCGACGGACGGTCGCCTCGTCGGGCGAGAGCTCCATCAGTTCCCGTAGGGAGTCGCGGGCCCGATCCATCGCATAGCTCTCGAGGAGTTCTGCGAGGCTGAACAGGACGGCCAGCGTCGCGGCTTCAACGAAGTAGCCGATGCCCGTGGCGGCGATAATCGCCGTGCCCATGAGGAGATCGATGTCGAGACTCAGATTTCTCGCCGAGTAGTAGCCGCTACGAACGACGGGGGAGCCGCTCGTAACGATCGCGACGAGAAAAAGTCCATCAGCGAGGCGGAGCGGATAGTCGAGGACGACCGCGAGCACGAGGTTTTGCCCCGTGAGGAGAAATTCGAAGAGAAGCCCGAACGCGAGGAACGCCGCCCCGATCCATGTCTTGATGGCCCGCGGACTCGTCCAGACCGCCGAAGGGGAGGCAATCCCCGGCTCGCCCGTCGATGGTCCGTCGCCATCTCCGCCGGCAACCACCTCGTAGCCCGCGTGCTCGATGGCCCCGACGATCTCCGCTTCGGTTACGCGTTCGGGATCGTACGACACCGTGGCTGAGCCGGTAGTCGGTTGCAGCGTGGCGTCGCGAACACCGTCGACACGGCGGAGGCTTTTCTCGACTTTTTGGGCACACGACGGACAGTCCATCTCGGGGACCGTGAGCCGGGCGGTCAGTTCCCCCCGCGATCCTTCGTCGTCGGCTCGCCCCGTTGCATCGGGGTGTTCCGGCATTACCGCCGAATAGGACCGGGAGTTCGATATGTCTTTGTTGGAATATTCCAACACCGGGTCAGCGCGAGGCCAGCGGCGGTTCCGGCCCCTGTTCGCCCGTAACGTGTTGTTTCGCTAAATGTTCCTCCGCGCGGCGGAGCCGGTACGTAAGTGTCGACCGCGGCACGTCGAGATGCTCGGCGAGCTCGGCGACATCGACCGCTCGCGGGGATTCGTAGTAGCCGTGTTCGACGGCGGCCCGGAGGGCGGCGTCCTGGGCTGGCGGCAGCCCGCTCCGCGTCCGAGCAGTCCCCCCGGCGGATGTCGTCGTGTCCCCCGTACGGAGGATCTCCAATTGCGCACACTCCCCAACGGCAACCTCAAGGGCATCGAAGAACGCCGCCACGTCCCCATCGCCGGGGTGGATCAGCCGCCACGTGTAATGGCGGCCCTCGTGTCGGGTTTCGAACAGGACGCCGTCCCCCAGGTGGTCGCGGGCGAGATGGGGAACGGAGGCACAGGTCGGGGTGCGCTCCCAGGCGGAGTAAAGCACGAGTCTGTCGTCCGCCCGATCGAGAACGCGGGTGGTTTGCGTCGCCCCACAGTGATCGGTCGCCAGACAGTCGGCGTAGTAGTCCGCGTCGCGAAAGGCGACCTCGATCGCCTCGAGCGCATCCGGGGTGCCGGTGGCGTGGTCGACCCGCCACAGCCGGTCGGCAGTCGCGTGGAGCGAGAGCGAGCGAACCCGGGCATCGGGATGATCCGCCAGGGCGTCGGCCACCCGGTTGCATCCTGGCGTGTATTCGAGGGCGAAGACGAGTTCCCGCATATCGCCATGTTCGACCCGGGACGGCATAACCCATCGGCTGGCAGTTCATCGCGGACACCATCGTACCGCTTCATGCGGAGATGAGGCGGGTACGGTGCGTATTGCTGCCTCGGGGGTAAAAGCCAGGGCGATATCCCGCACGGCCGTCGGGGGGTGTCCGGCCACCGTAGCCGTCCGGGGCCGCATGTGGGCAAGCGAATTCTTTAACCGCGATCCTGCCCGGTTGGAGGCTATGGTGGAGCACAACCGGACGCTCCGACAGGACGTCCGGGAGCTCGGCGAGCTCCTCGGTGAGATCATCGAGGAGCAGACATCCCAGGGGACGTTCGACGCAGTCGAAGGGATCCGCCGTGCCGCGATCGCGTACCGACGCGGCGGCGCCGACAGCCGCGAGGAGTTCGAGGATCGCATCGGATCGCTGACGACCGAACGCGAACACGACGTCGCACGGGCCTTCACGACGTATTTCGAGCTCATTAACCTCGCCGAGGAACGCGAACGCGTCCGCGCGATCCGACGCGACGCGGACGACGGCACGCTCGAGGACGCGCTCGCGGAGGCGATGGACGAGGTCGGAGATGCGCCGACGGACATCGATCGCGTCTTCGCGGACGTCCTCGTGGAACCGACCTTCACGGCCCATCCGACTGAGGCACGGCGGAAGACCGTCAAGGCGAAGCTCCGGGAGATCGCCGGTGCCCTCGAAGAGCTCGACGAGCGGGCACTGACCCAGGCCGAGCGCGAGCGCATCTGGCGGGACATCGAAAGTGAGGTCACGAGCCTCTGGCAGACGCCGCAGGTGCGACCCCGCCGGCCGGCGCCGGAGGACGAGGCCGAGAACGTGCAATGGTATCTCGCGAATACCCTCTTCGAGATCGTCGGAGACGTGTATGACGAGCTCGGGCGGGCCGCGGCGGCCAAGGGTTACGAAGGGGACGTCCCCAAACTCTTCGAGTTCCGCTCGTGGGCCGGCAGCGACCGGGACGGCAACCCGTTCGTGACCCCCGAAGTGACCAGCTGGACGCTCGATCAGCAGCGCCGGGTGGCGCTCGACAAATATCGCGATGCCCTCGAGGCGCTGAGCAGCGATCTGAGCCAGGGCGAGGACCGGATCGACGCCGGCGGGGCCCTCGAATCCTCGATCGAGGCGGACCGACAGTTACTCCCCACCGTCACCCGGGAACAGCTCGACGTCGAACCGGGGGAGCCATACCGGGAGAAGCTGGCCTACATGCGCGAGCGGCTCGACCGCGTCGACGATATCCGGCCCGGAGGCTACAGCGACGGGACGGGGCTCATCGAGGACCTCGACGTCCTCGCCGAGGAACTGGGCGACCACGGCGGGGAGGCGATCGTCGAGGCGGCGATCGCCCCGGTCCGACGACGCGTGGAGACCTTCGGGTTCACGCTCGCCAGCCACGACCTCCGCGATCACCGCGAGCAGCATACCCAGGCCGTCGACGAGCTCCTCGAGCGGGCGGGGATCGCGTATCGAGAACGCGACGAGGCCGGCCGACAGGAGCTTCTCACGGAGGCCATCGCCCAGGAAGAGCCCGTGATCGATCCGGCGCCGGACGGGGAACTCACCGAGGTCACCGATCGGGTCCTGACGCGGTTTCGCGAGCTCGCGCGGTGGCAGCGCGAGTACGGCCCCCAGGTCATCGACACGTACTGCATCAGCATGACCGAGGAGCCGAGCCACGTGCTCGAGGTCGTCTTTCTGGCCGACCAGGTCGGCGTGATCGAGCTGCCGGATCACAGCGGGCTGGACATCGTGCCGTTGCTCGAAACCGAGTACGCGCTGGGGCGGGCCGAGGAGATCATGGGCACGCTCTTCGACAACCCTGTCTACGCCCAGATGCTGGCCGCACGGGGCGACGTGCAGGAAGTCATGATCGGCTACTCGGACTCGAACAAGGAAAACGGGTTTCTGGCGGCCAACTGGGCGCTGTATAGCAACCAGCGCCGCCTGGCCGCGATCACGGACCGTCACGACGTCACGCTCCGCCTCTTTCACGGCCGGGGTGGATCCATCTCGCGCGGCGGCGGCCCGATGAACCGGGCTCTCCTCGCGCTACCGCTCGATACGATCACGGGGCAAGTCAAGTTCACCGTCCAGGGCGAAGCCATCGCGGAGAGCTACGCCAACCCGAGGATCGCCGAGCGGGAGCTCGAACAGATGCTCAACGCGCAGTTGCGGGTGCGAACATACGCCCTGGAGGGGGGAGACGAAACGATTCCGGCGGCATGGACGGAGGCGATGGAGACGATGGCCGACACGGCGCGGGGGGCCTACCGCGATCTGCTCGAGGCCGAGGGCTTCGTCGCGTACTTCGAGGCGGCCACCCCGATCGAGGTCATCGACGAACTCAACCTCGGTTCCCGGCCGACCTCGCGCTCTGGCGAACGGCGCCCGGAGGACCTCCGGGCCATCCCCTGGGTGTTCTCGTGGACGCAGTCCCGCTGTATCCTCCCGGGGTGGTACGCGCTGGGAACGGGCATCGAGGCGTATCTGGAGGATGGCGGGGACGTGGCGACGCTCCAGGAGATGTACGCCGAGTGGCCCTTTTTCGCGACGACGATCGACAATGCCGCCATGGCGCTGGCCAAGACCGAGATGGACATCGCCGCGGTGTACGCCGACCTCGCGGATGCCGAGCTGCGCGAGCGGTTCTTCCCACGGATCGAAGCCGAATACGAACGGGCCGTCGCACACGTCCTCGAGATCACCGGCCGGGACACGCTCGTCGACCGGTCCTGGCTCGACGAGGCCCTCTCGCTACGAAACCCCTACGTCGACCCCCTCAACTACCTGCAGGCGGGCCTGCTCGGCCGCTCACATCGAACGCCCGTCGAAGATCGGACGCTACGGCTCACGGTCAAGGGCATCGCAGCGGGGATGAAGAACACGGGGTAAACGTGCCCGACCAAGCGGACAGCCGGGCGATGACGGTACGTTAATGGCGTGATGCACGGGATTTGCCACTAATCGATGGAGTTCGATACGATCGAGGCGAGCGCCACGCCACCGAGCGAGCTCGTCGGGGCGGCCGTCCAACGTCGGGAGGACCCGCATCTCATCGACGGGAACGCCGAATTTACGGACGACCTCCAGTACCCGGGCGAGGTCCATCTGGGCCTCCTGGGCAGCCGATACGGCCATGCCCGCGTCGGCGAGATCGACACCTCGGCGGCCGAGGGGGTCGATGGCGTGATCGGGGTCTACACGTGGGCGGACATCGAGGCATCCGACGCCGCCGGGTACGTCCGGACCGACCAGCCCGCCGGGGAATCCACCGAAGCCGGTGCCGAGACCGGGGCCGTCGCGCCCCAACAGCCGATGCTGGCCGACGAGAAGGTCACCTACCAAGGCCAACCCGTCGCCGCGGTCGTCGCGAACGATCGATACACCGCCTACGAGGCGATCGACCGGATCGAGGTCGAGTACGAGCGGCTGGACGCCGTCGTTGATCCCGAAGCGGCACTGACCGACGACGCCCCCCAGATTCACGTGAACCAGCCGGGGAACGTGGCGTTCGAGTGGGACGTCGGGGACGAGGATGCCGCCGAGGAAGCGCTGGATCACGCGGACCACGTGATCCCCTTCGAACTCGAGATCAACCGGGTCGCCCCGACCGCGATGGAACCGCGGACGGCGGTCGCGCGTGCGACGTCCGAGGGCGAACTCGCCGTCGAGATGTCGACGCAAACGCCCCACTCGGTCAAATCGGACCTCGCCGAGACGCTGGATATCGACGAAGACCGGGTGCGGGTGCGACCGCCCGACGTCGGCGGTGGCTTCGGCGCGAAGTTGAACCCATACTCGGGCCACCTCCTGGCGGGCTGGTGTGCGTTGGAGCTCGATCGGCCGGTCAAGTGGGTCGCGACGCGGACCCAGGACTTCGAGGACATGATTCACTCGCGCCACCACCTCGTCGACGCGACGGTGGGCGTCAATGACGACGGGACGATCCAGGGCTTCCGGGCGGACACGACCGTCCCGGTCGGCGGCTTTCTCGCCCCGGGTGGGTCGGGCGTCCCGACGAACCTCGGCATGATGTCCAACGGGCAGTACGCCGTGCCCGCCATCTACGTCCAAACCAGAGGGGCGTTCACGAACACCGCCCCCCTCGCCGCCTACCGCGGGGCAGGCCGGCCGGAGGCAACCTACTTCATCGAACGACTGGTCCGGGTCGTCGCCGCGGAACTGGATATGGACCCGGTCGAACTGCGACGTCGGAACTTCATCCCCTCGGACGCGTTCCCGTACGAAACCGGGCTCGGGCACAACTTCGATTCCGGCGATTACGAAAAGACCCTCGCCGAAGCCCTCGAGCTGGTTGATTACGACGGGTTCCGCGAGCGCCAGCGCGAGGCCCGGGAAGAGGGCCGCTACCTCGGCATTGGGCTCTCGTGCTACGTCGAGGCCTGTGGGGCCGCTCCGGGCTTTACCGAATCCGGCATCGTCGAGGTCAGCCCCGACGGTGACGTCATCATCAAGACGGGGACCGCGGAAATCGGTACCGGCCACCGGACCGGGTACACGCAAGTCGTCGCGAACGTACTTGGCGTCCCCTTTGATGATATCGAGGTGATCGAAGGGGACACCGCCGAGATCGAGGAAGGTGGCGGGACGGGCGGCAGTCGGGCCATGCCGGTCGGGGGGAGTGCGCTCCACGAAGGCGCCGAGAAGGTCCTCGAGAAGGCCCGCACGATCGCCGCCCACGAGCTGGAGGCCGCCGAGGAGGACATCGCGTACGAGGATGGCGAATTCTTCGTGCGGGGCGTCCCGAGTCGGGGACTGTCGATTCAAAATGTCGCCGAGCGCGCCCAGGACCCCGAGGCGCTGCCCGACGACATGGAGCCCGGCCTGGAGGCGTCCGCGGTGTACGATCCGCCGAACTTCACCTACCCGTTCGGCACGCACGTGGCGATCGTGGAGGTCGACCCCGATTCCGGCGAGGTCGACTTTGATCGGTACGTCGCCGTCGACGACGTGGGCACCCAGATCAACCCCAAGATCGTCGAGGGCCAGATCCACGGGGGCGTCGCCCAGGGCATCGGCCAGGCACTCTACGAGGAAGCCATCTACGACGAAAGCGGCAACCTGGTCACGGGCTCGTTGCAGGACTACGCGCTCCCCAAGGCCGAACATATCCCCGAGCTCGAGTGGACGTCCACGGTCACGCCGTGTCCACACAACCCCCTAGGCGTCAAGGGCGTCGGCGAGGCCGGCGCGATCGCCGCCCCACCCGCCGTCGTCAACGCGGTCGTGGACGCGCTCGAGCCCTTCGACATCGACTCGCTCGACATGCCACTCACGCCCGAACGCGTGTGGCAGGCCGTCGAGGGTCGCCAGTAAGCCCGACTCAGTCCCCTTCCTCGGCCGCCACGGCCACCCGGTCGTGGATCGGCCCCGAGCGCTTGCTGAGATGGGCGGGGTCACGTTCGTTCGCCACGGCGAGGAGCTCCGCGACGATACTGAACGCGATCTGGTAGGGGGTGTCAGCGCCCAGATCCAGCCCGATGGGCGTGAAGATCCGTTCGCGCTCGTCGGCGGTGATCGGGCGGTCCTCGTTTTCGAAGTCCTCGCACATCTCCGCGAACCGCTTGTCCGGGCCCATCAGGCCGATGTACTCGACGGGGGTCTCGAGGAGTTGCTCGACCGCGAACCGATCGTCGATGAAGTTGTGGGTCATGACGACGACGAGCGTGTCGGCGGTCCATTCCCGGAGGTCGGGGATGTCCCGGGGGGAGGCCGAGACCACCGCATCCGCCATCGAAAAATCCCCGCTGTCGGCCCGGCCGCCCCGGAAGGGCACGACCGTCACGCGGAAGTCCGCTCGTTTGGCGAGATCGACGACGGGCGTGACGTCGTGGCCGGAGCCGAACACCACGAGCTCCGGCGGCGGGCGAAGGCCGTCGACGAACACCTCGATCGATCCGTCGGCGGTGTCGACGGTCAGGGAGTCGCTAGCGCCGTCGGCGACCAGCGTCGCCGTCGGGTCGCGAATCTCCTCGAGGACCGGCGCGGGAAGGCCCCCGGCGGCGCCCGGATCGAACCCCCCGTCCGGCCGGTAATGCGTGCGTTGGCCGACGGACAGCGCCGCCTCGTCGCTCACGACGGTCACGACACCGATCGCGTCGCCCGCGCCGTACGCGTCGACGGCCGGTCGGTACGATTCGTCGATCGGCTCTAGCAGTACCGTAATGACGCCGTTACACCCTACGCCCAGTCCCCAGACGTCGTCTTCGCCGGTCAGATCCCACGTCTCGACCCGCGGGACGCCCTCGGCGATGACATCCCCCGCAAGTTCCCGGACCTCGTCTTCCAGACAGCCGGCGGTAATGCTGCCGACACCGCCGCCATCCGGCCATAGCAGCATCTTCGCGCCGGGCCGGCGGTACGCGCTTCCCTCCACGTCGATGACCGTCGCGAGGACCGCATCGCCACCCTCGTCGAGCGCGGTCGCGATTCGATCGTACACCTCGTGTGCCGGCGTGCTCCATTCGTTCGTGCTCATGGGTGTTCCCTCGATGTCGTGACCGTGGTTTGCGTTCGAGCGGCCCTACGGGAGTCGAAGGCATAACCGATCCGGCCGCCCGGCCCTTCCCGGAGCACCTGTCGGGCAAGTTCGTCGACGTCCGCGGGGGAGGCGAACGCGAACAGGCCGTCGAGATAGGGCAGGGCCGCCGCCATGCCCCGGGCGGAGGGTTCGTACTTGTCGGCCGCGGCCAGGGGATTCAGCCAGAAGATCCGCTTGGTCCGTCGGGACAACCAGGAAAGTTCGGCCTCCAGATCGTCGACGTCACCCATTTCCAGGCCGTCGCTGATCACGAACGTGACCGTGCGTCGGTCGGGGGCGTCGGGCGAGCGATCGTGCAGTCGGGCCAGCGAGGCGCCGATCCGGGTTCCGCCACCCCAGCCGATCTCCGCGTCCCGCAGCGCGTTCCGGGCCGCCGAGGCCGAATCCGCCGCGATCACGTCGGTCACTTCGCGGATGTCCTCGTCGAAGAAGAAGATCCGGACGTCACGCCACTCGGCCGCCGCCCGCCGGAGAAACTCCAGCAGGAAGCCCCGGTCGACCGTATCGAGCACGGATCGGCTCACGTCGACCAGCAGCAGTGCGCTCACGGCCGAGCGCTGGCGGGCGCGCGTCGGGATCGACAGGGGCGTCCCGCCGGTGCTGACCGCCGTGCGGAGCAGACGGCGCGGCGCCGGCCGATCCCCGCCGGCCCGGTACCGTCGCCCCCGCCGGCCCGAGAGCGCCTGGGACAGGATCCGGAAGGCGTCGTCCAGGTTCGGGCTGCCCGGGAGCGGGACGCCACCGACGGTCTCGACCGTCCCCGCGGGGCTATACACGGCCGTCTCGATCCCCCGCCCGTGCTCGACGGCCGCCTCGGACGTCGATTGATACGCTTCCCCACGAGACGTGGAGCCGCTGTCGGGCTGGCGGGCCGTCGCGTCGGGGGTCGGTGTCTCCGCGCCGACGGGAGAACCGGGCTGGTCGGACCGGCCAGGAGAATCGTTCGCGCCACCACCGGTCCCATCGTCGGTGAGGCGGGCCCAGAACGTCGAAAACAGGTGATCGAACATGTCGAAATCCTCCGGATCGGATAGCAGCGTCGTCCGCAACGCCGTCCGGGCGCGGCATCGCTCCGACAGGCCAACCACCCGCCGATGGCCCGTCATGCCCCGCATGGACGGACC
>CAZAYR010000060.1:0-14750 GCA_964489365.1 uncultured Salinarchaeum sp. | reverse complement strand
CTGCCGATCGGTTCAACGGGGTCCCGAGGCGTACGCGCCGGATCTCCGGGGCAGACCTGATAGTTTAAAATGGCCACCTGCCGGGTGGGCACACATGCTCCGCGACGTGGGGGTGATGCGGTTTCTGGTTGACACCCGGCCACCGGGGAGCGAACCGATCCTCCAGATCCTGGCGCTACCTGGGGACCTCCTGGTCATCGTCCCCGTCGTCTTGTCCCTGATGCTCTACGAACTCCTAATCGTCCGTCACTCGGGCCAGGAAGACGAGCCATTGATCGCGCCACAGGTATGGTCGCTCGTGGGTATCGTGCTCGGCGGCCTGGCCCTGATCGTGGCCTTGGAGTCTGTGTTCGCGCTTCCACGGCCGCCAGCCGACCTCCGCGCGGTGCCCGCGAGCCCGTCCGCGTTCCCGAGCGGGCACACGATGGCCGCGACGGTGACCTGGGCAACGATCGCCCGGTACTACCGGCCAGCCAATCTTCCAGTACGGCTGGGGAGCGTGGGCGGCATCATCGTCATGGTCGGCATCGCCCGGATGAGCCTGGGCCTCCATTACCTCCCGGACATCCTGGCTGGCGTGGCGTTCGGCCTCATCTACGTCTACCTTGCCGGCAAGTTCACCTACGCGCATCCCTCCCGGGCGTTCGAAGTCGCGATCCTGTCCGGCACGTCCGCGGCTGTGCTCAGCGCGGCGCATCCGCGCGGTCTGCTGGCCTTCTCGGGGGCGCTGGGGGGGTGGGTCGCCTGGCGACTCGTCGAGTACTCGCCAATGCGACGATACGTCCGCCAGGTGAGCCGCACCGAGGCAGACTGAGTCAGACCGTGGACGGTGACCATCGGTCGTGGTGACCGCGCGCCCCTGCTTCGTCGAAATAGATAATTCGGCAGGAAACATGGTCAGCGAGGACACCAAGGTGACGGGGGCCTGCGTGGTGATAGCCGTCGCACTTTGGCTTCTCCCCCCCGAACTCACGGACAGTCTTCCGATCCAGGGAGGCGTACTCCTCATGGTCGGCGTGATCTTGCCGATGTTGTATACACAATACAACGGGAACCTCGCTTGACACCATGAACGGGGAGTTCACCGGTGCGGCGACGATGAGTTGCTGCTATTGGAAGTCAGCGTGGCCTGCGGAACGGACATCGCCCGGAGGTTCTCGCACGCGGATCGGGATCCTTTTTGCGGGGATCCACCCGGTTCGTGCGTATGACGACGATATACGAGACGACCGATCGGATGCTCGCGCCGCTCCAGGACGAGGTCGAGGATTCGGACCACGTCTACAAGATCCGCACCGTCCGCGAGCTCGTGGCGGCGTGCCGGGATCGGGCCGAAATTTACGAGGAGACCCTCCAAACGGCGGACTTGGATCAGGAGACCATCGACCGGCTCCGGGACCTCGGCTACCTCTGAGTTATTCGACGGTCACGCTTTTCGCCAAGTTTCGCGGTTTATCGATCGGTCGATCAAGCTTCCGGGCGACGTGATAGGCGAACAATTGCAGGTACACGTTCGCGACGATGGGGGCACAGTGCCCGACATCAGGGACCCGCCAGACGTGATCGGTGCCGCCCACACCGTCGGAGGCCACGCCGATCGTGGGCGCGCCGCGGGTTTGGGCCTCCATCACGTTATGCACGGTGCGCTCCGGTGCGCTCCCGTCCGTGAGGAGGGCGATGACCGGGGTGTCCCCATCGACGAGCGCAAGCGGTCCGTGTTTGAGCTCCCCGGCCGGAAACCCTTCGGCGTGGGCGTAGGAGATTTCCTTTAACTTCAGGGCTCCTTCGAGCGCGACCGGGAACCCGAGGTCCCGGCCGATAAAAAAGAACGCCGAAGCATCCGCGTAGGTCTCGGCCGCCTCCTCGACGGCGTCCTCGCGGTCGAGGATCTGTTGGACCGCACCGGGCAAGTCTGCCAACTCCCCGCAGAACGCACGGCCGGCGGAGGCGGTCATGTCCCCACGGACGCGCCCCAAGGCGACCGCGAGCATCGCGAGCGCGACCGCCTGCCCCGAGAAGGCCTTCGTCGAGGCCACCGCGATTTCGGGGCCGGCCCGGATGAAGACGGTGTGGTCGGTCGATCGGGTCACGGAACTCCCCCGCACGTTCGTCACGGCAAGGGTCCGTGCACCGGCGCTGGCGGCTTCGTCGACCGCGTCGATGGTATCCTTCGTTTCGCCACTCTGGGTGACGGCGATCGCGAGGGTTCGCCACGGATCGCACCCACGTCCGAATTCGTACTCGCTGGCGACGTACGGCCGGGCCCGGACGTCGAGGTGTCGCTCGAGCAGGCGGGCCCCGAAGGTCGCCGCGTAATGGGATGTCCCCGCCGCGACCAAATGGATCTCGTGGAGGCTATCGAGATAGCCCTGGGGAAACGCGATATCCAGATCCACGTCCCCGGCTCCACGATGGAGCCGATCCGAGATCGCCTGGCGGAGCGCCCGCGGCTGTTCGTGGATCTCCTTTCGCATGTAGTGTTCGTATCCACCTTTCTCGGCGTCCTCGGCGTCCCAGTCGACGGTCTCGACGACGAACTCGCAGCCGTCCCCGTCCTCGAAGACGCGGCTCCCGTCGCGATCGAGGACGGCGATCTGGTCGTCCTCGAGATACGTCACCTCGTCGGTATACTCCAGGAACGCCGGTACGTCGCTCGCAATGAACATGCCGTCTTCGCCGTGACCCAGCACGAGGGGACTCCCGCGACGCGCCCCGACGATGCAGTCCTCGCCGGTCCAGACTGCACAGAACGCGAAGCTGCCTTCCAAGCGGTCGACCACGCGTTCGACGGCCCCACGGAGATCGGCCCCGCCGTCGACCGCTTCCTCCAGGAGGTGGGGGATGACCTCCGTGTCCGTGTCGCTCCGAAAGGTATGGGAGGCGAGCTCCTCCCGGAGCTGCTCGTGATTGTCGACGATCCCGTTGTGCACAACAGCGATGTCGCCCGAGCAATCGATGTGGGGATGGGCGTTCTCCGCAGTCGGCGGCCCGTGAGTGCTCCAGCGCGTATGGCCCAGCCCGAGCGTGGCGTCCGCGTCCTCCGGCACTGCCAATGCGGACACCTCCCCCGGCTCCTTGGTGACCGTCAACTGGCCGTCGACCAGGGCCAGGCCCGCCGAGTCATAGCCCCGGTATTCGAGGTTCTCGAGGCCCCGGTGGAGGATCGGCCCGGCCGGTCGATCACCGATATAGCCGATTATGCCACACATCTATCCGCGGCGCACCTCCCCACCCGTGGGCACCACGCCCGACACCCGTGCCCCCGCCTCGACGGTGGCATCCTCCCCGATGATGGTCCCGGGGGCCAAGACGGCCCCCGCGCCGACGTCCGCGTTGTCCCCCACCACCGCACCGAGGGCGACGTCGTCATGCACCCGTCCCTCGACCGAAAGCTGGGCCGGCCCGCCGCCCACGGTCACGTTGGGGCCCACCGTCGCGTTGGCACCCACGATGGTCTCATGGAGGACGGCCCCCGAGCGAATCATCGCGTCCTCGAAGATCACTGATCGCAAGAGCACGGTGTGGGGGCCGACGCGGGCGTTTTCCCCGATTGCCGTGCCGCCGCACACTGCCGCACCCGGCCCGATATGGACGCCGCCATCGATGGCGACGTCCGGCGCGAGGGACGTTTCGCCCACGGTCCAGATATCCTTGGCGACGTGGCCGACTTCTTGGATGCGATCCTCGTTGACCGGAAGCAGATCCCAGAGGAAGGTGACGTCGAGCCATGTGCCGTCGTATCGCACGAGTTCGACCTCGCCGGCATCGCGATCGAGCGTCGCGGTAATCTGGAGCTCGCCGTCCACGGGATCGGTTGCACGGATCGCGTTGAAGATCCGCTCATCGAACTTGTAGACGCCGGCGTTGATCGACGCGGTGGGCGAGGGGTCGATGGGCTTCTCCTCGATTCCCGCCAGCCGGCCGTTCGTCTCCTCGATCACGCCGAAGGTACTCGGGAAGGATGCCCGGGTGACCGACAGCGCGGGCGGATCCGAGTGTTCGCTCACCTCCTCGATCAGCCGAGGCTCGATGATGCGGTCGCCGTTGAGGACGAGAAACGACCCGTCGACGACCGGCTCGACTTGCAGGATCGCATGGCCCGTCCCGAGCTGGTTCGATTGTTCGACGTACGTGAGCTCGACACCCCAGTCGTCCCCGTCCTCGAAATGGTTCCGAATGCGTTCCTGGCGGTACCCCACGACGAAGATCGCCTCTTCGATGCCCGCCTCGGCGATGGCCGCGAGCACATACTCGAGCAGCGGCCGGTTCGCGACCGGCAGCATCGGCTTCGGGCGTTTGTTCGTCAGTGGAGCAAGCCGCTGTCCCTGTCCGGCGGCCAGGACGACCGCCGGCATCCGCCCGGTCATGCTATCGCGAAGCGCTGCGGGGACTCTTAGTTCCGTCGTCAGACGTCTCGTCGCGGACCACTTTCAGTAGTATTCCGCCGACGGACCCCAGTCGTGCTCGATGCGGTATTCCTCGATCAGGGCCTCCCAGTTCGAGGGCGTCTCGATTCCTTTGGTCACGGGGCTGCCGATCGACGGCCCGATGGTCGCGTTGACCGTTCCCGGTCCCCCGAGGACAAGCAACTTGATAGCATCCGGGTCGGAGACTTGTGGCAGCTGTAGGCTCGGGATCTCGCCGGGATCGTCACGCTCGAGATCGCGGTCCTGGTATTTTCCCCGGGAATACTTTCGGGCCGGCACGTACGAATTCTCACAGATGTACTCCTTGACATCCTCCCGGGTCAGGCCCGCTTCTCCGAGTTGTTCGGCGCTATAGGGACAGACGACCTGCCAAATCGTCTTGCCGCTTCCCTCCGAGCCGGTCATGTACGGGTCCATGTGGTAGACCATACCCTCGAGTATATACTCCGGATTATTTCGGTACGGCGTCCAGGTGATGTAACAGCTCGGCCCGGCGAGCGTAATCGCACTCTCTTCCGCGTCGAATCCACGGGTGGCGTGGAAGGGGTCCCACGGACTCTTTTCCTCGTATTCTCCGGCCACGAGGCTGAACTTGAACGGGTTCCCGAAGACCGCCATATCCTTCTCCCCGGGGTGCAATCGTGTCGTATTCTTGTAGGCGAGGCCGAGGGCTCGCCCGATGGTTCGGTTCGCCCGGAACCCCGGCCCCCACGCGCCACCGCCGCACTGGATATCGATATCATGCCGAATCGGCCCATTAATCGTCCAGAAGTACGCCCAGCCGGTGGTACTGACCGAAAAGGCCAATGAACCGCTCTCGGGGTCGGCTAACGCCTCGGCACCAGCGAGGAGGACTGGCATGTGGGTCGGGAGACAGCCGGCCATCACGGCGTTGCTTGCGAGCTGACGCACCGTGATGGGCTCCTCGGCGTTGCCGAGCTCCCCGATCACAGCCTCCGGATTCCGGTCGGTCCCCCGGAGCATCTCCTCGACCCGGGTGTCTGTGGGGGGAATGACTGGCAGTCCATCGGTGGCGCCTTGGCGGTACAGGGCCTCATACGTCTCTTCGAGTGTGGCGTCCGGGTCGTTGAGTTCTGACATTGCTAAAGCGGAGTCCTGCTAGTGGGTCGCGACCGGGCCGCGTTCTTTTGGCGTGAGCGGGCGGGTGAGTTCGGCCTCGATGTCGGCCATCACCTCAGGGGTAAGGCGGGCGGCGATCTTCTCGTGATCTCGGATTTCCGAGCGCACTGCCTGGTCGTTATAACGCAGCGGCATGCCACGCTCGAGGGCGTTGGACTGATAATCGAGGACGAAGCCTTCGTCGACCAGGCCGACCGTCGGCACGCCTTCCTCTTCGAGCGCGATCATGCCCCAGGTGAGGAACTTCGTACAGGACCCGCAATCGCCGATCGCGCCGACGCAGGCGTCGAGATTTTCCGCCCACGCTTTCACGCGTTCGACGCCTTCGGGGCTAGTGATTTTTTGCTTGTGCGAAAAGTGGTGTTCGCGGATCTCGAGGTCGTCGTGTCGAGCCTCGAGTTTCTCCCGGTAGACCTCGAGGACCGGTTCGGCGGCCATCTTGCCATTGTCGTAGAGGCCGATCGTGTTGCCCTCGATCGAATCGATCCGCTCGGCCAGCGGGCGGACGTTAGAAGACTCCGACGATGTTGTTGGGTCGGTGAGATCCATGCCAAAATATCCCACGCACTGATGCAAAAGCTTTGCCTGTCGAGACGGCGCCCGTCCGGTACGATCGGGGCCAACCCAAAACGGAAGGGACGTTTACTCGAGATCCTCGACGCAGGGCCACTCCTCGGGGTAATCCATCGGCGTTTCCCCCGCCGGCCAGAGTGGTTCTAGGTCCGCGTCGGATGGGTATCGGAGGTTGCCGTCGTCGTCCCACGTCCAGCCCGCGTCCTCGAGGGTCTGGCGCGCCAGGTCCGAATCGCCTTCGGCCGATTCCGCGATCTGGCGTAACCCTTCGTGGTCCTCGGGATAGAACGGATGCGTCTGGCCGAGGATCGACGAGTACAGGTGCGGGGTGGCGTCGCCGTAGTTGGCGACCTCGTTGATCTCTTGTCGGTTGAGGGCTTGGGAAACAGCCAACCGGAATTCTTCGAACTTCGTCGGTCCGAAGTTCGTTTGTGGGATCAACCACCAGTCCGTAAAGCCTTCCATGACCGTAACCTCCGAGGTGTCGGCCATGCTCTCTCGGATGTCGTTCGCCATCGTTGCCGAGACATCCGGGAAAATGTTGATCTCGCCGTTCTGGTAGGCCCGGAAGCCACTTTGAAGGTCCTGAAAAGCCCGGAATGTCAGGCCGTCCGCGGGTGGGTCCCAGTATCCGTCATGGGGCTCGAGGTCCAGCAGCTCTTCGCGACGGAACTCGTTGATTTCGTAGGGTCCACTTCCGACGATGGGATCCGGCGCAAAGGACTCCGGATTGTCGGTCGCGCCTTGCTCCTCCCAGACCGCCCGTGGCAAGACCCCCCATCGGAAAGCCTCCGTCCGCAGCCACGTCGGGTTCGATTCTTCGAAGTTGAACTCGACGGTATAATCGTCGATGACATCGATGGACGCGTACCCCTGTGGTTCGGCGTCCGGCAGGATATTGGCGTTGTCGTCTACGTATTGGAACGTGAATTGGACGTCCTCGGCCGTGATCGGATCACCGTTGGTGAACTGACCGTCGTCCCGCAGGTTGAATCGATACGTCTGGAACTCGTCCTCGATGGTCCAATCCTCGGCGAGGTAGGGTTCGATCTCGAGCCCCGAGGAGAAGCTCAGCAAGGGCGTGTAGATCATCGTACTCCAGTTCATCAACGTAAACGTATTCGGCGTCTGGAGATGGTTTCGGGTCCCGACGATCGTCGGCGTCGTATAGGTGATCCGACGGTTCCCGTCGATCCCTTCGCTGTTGATCCAGTTGTCCACGTTGAAACTCTGGATCCCGATCGTGCCGAGGGAATCGTTCGGCTCGACCTGGTCCGTTCGGTACGCCCCGTACCGGACCTGGTTGAAGACAGGAATGCGATCGACGGCTTGGGACGCCACACTCAGCGCGTTGTGGACGGCTTCCCGTCGTGAGTCCTCGTCGGTCGCGCTGGCGGACTCGTCGACGTACTGGGTGTACTCACAGCTTGCAAACTGGGTCAAGCTCTGGCGTCCGTTCGCACCGGCGTTTTGGATTTTCTCCGGTTCGAGGAGCGGTTGGGGATCCAAGCGCGCTGGTACGAGCCCTTTGAAGTCAAGATGGAGGTGATGGGATCGGTCGTCGTTGTAAACTTCATCCCAGAACGTGGCGAGCTCGACGGATTGGGTTTCCGTCTGGAGCCCCATATCCTGTTCGAGGGTATCCCCCAAAATGCCCAATCCGTGTTCGATGAAGGTCGTGTTCGCCCCGATTCCGGCGATGATCTCCATCTGCACGGTTTCGACGCGCTCGCCCTGATCGCCGTCCCCGTCGCCATCGTCGGAATCTCCCGAATCGTCGCTATCGTCGGAGTCTCCCGAATCGTCGCCATCGTCGCCGAGGCAGCCGGCCAGCCCGAGGCCGGTCCCTGCTGAGAGCGCCGCCAGGTAAGTTCGGCGGTCAAGCGATTCGTGGTCTGTCATGCTACGTTAGCCGACGGGACGACATGGGTCCCGTCGGGTGAATGTGTTTGACGGTTCATTCGCGAATCCGAGTCATTGTGTAATTCCCACGATTATAAGTGTATCTTCACATATCTGGCAGACCGAATACCTAGAGGACGTCTTATCCTCCCTCGCCAATCGCGATGCGGGGATCAACGACCGTATAGAGGATGTCGACGACGAAGTTCCCGAGGATGATCCACATTGCGACGATGATGAAAATGAACTGTACTACGGGGGTATCGCGGGCCAGCACCGAGTCGATCAGGAGTTTGCCGATGCCCGGCCAGTTGAACACGACTTCCACGAGAACCATTCCGCTAAGCGATCGGGCCATCGCCGTGGGAAAGAGCGTAATGATTGGAAGCGACGCGTGCCGAAGCAGGTGACGGTACTGTTTGAACGGCGAAAGGCCCTTCAGGCGATGGTAGTAGCTGTGGTCCTGACCGCTCACTTCGACGACACTTCCGCGCATTACAATCGCGGGGTAGTAGAAATAGCTAATGACAATTGTCATGAACGGCAATATGTAATGTGAGATGAAATCAAACGAAAGATAGATCGACCACCAAGGCCCGTCGTTCTGGCGGTACATAGCTATCGAGACCAGCCCGCCGGTCGGAAACAGGTCGATCCACGAGGCAAAGAGGAAGATGAGGGCGATCCCGATGAAAAACGCGGGGGCCGCTCCGATGATGGTGGGCGGCACGATGCCGAGCTTCTCGAGGATGGTATTTTTCGTATTCCCGATCAGCGCGCCATAGAGCGAGCCAAGGACGAAGGCGGTCGTGACGGCGGGTGCCACAAGGATGATGGAATTAAACATCGCCTGTGCGACGTATTCCAATACGGGAATGTTTGAAGCGCGCGAAACGCCCGCATCACCCGTCAGGAGGTTGCCGATGAATCGGACGTACTGCACATAGATCGGATCGTTGAGCCCCCACTTTTCACGAATGGCGTCGGCTTGTTCTGGGGACATTCCGGATTGTAGCAGGAGTGTGGCGTAGTCGCCCGGGAGTAGGCGGAAGAAAAAGAACAGCACCGTCGCCATCAGGAAAATCAAGAAGGCCGAGATGAATGCTCGCCGCACGATGTAGGTGAGCCGACTCATTGCCCCGCCTCGGGCGTTGCGGGTGTCTTATCGCGTTCTTGTTCTTCGGTATGGAGATGACAGGCAACCGACCACTCGTCGTTCTCTTCGAGGGGTAAGAACGCGGGGCGCTCGTCGCAGATCTCCATCCGTTCGGGACAACGATCCTTGAAACGACACCCACTTGGCAGATCGCTTGCGTCCCCTGGGGTCCCGGGGATGTGTTGGTCGAGATCCCGATAGTCCGGATCGGGAACGGGGATCGCGTTGATGAGTGCCCGGGTGTACGGGTGTTTCGGATCCGCGAGCATCTCTCGGGTCTGAGCTTGCTCGACGACCCTGCCGAGATACATGACGTTCACCACGTCGCAGATATATGACACGGTCGAGAGATCGTGGGAGACGTAAAACATCGAGACATCATGCTCGCTCGTCAGTTCGTCCAACAGTCGAAGGATCGCGGCTTGGGTGGAGACGTCGAGCATCGAGACCGGCTCGTCGGCCAGAATGATGTCCGGATCGAGCATCAACGCCCTCGCGATCGCCACACGTTGTTTTTCACCACCGGACAGTTGGGGGGCCCGCATGTCGATGTAGTACTCCGTCGGATTGAGCTTGACCTGCTCGAGGACCTCATGGATCCGTTCCTCTTTCTCCCGTTTCGATCCCCCGACGCCATGGATATCGAGGGGCTCCGAGAGCGCATCCCGGACGCTGAATTTCGGGTTGAGCGAGTTAAACGGATCCTGATAGATGATCTGGACTCGACGGCGGAATTCCTTCCAGTCGTCCTGCCCGAACGACGCCACGTCCTGCCCTTTGAACAGGATCTCCCCCTCAGTGGGCGAGTATTGTCCCATCAGAGTCATGAGGAGCGTCGATTTGCCACACCCGCTCTCGCCGATTACCCCCTGGACTTCATTGCGGTCCAATACGAGATTGACGCCATCGACCGCCCGTATGGGTGCGACCTCGCCCTGGAACAGCCGATTGCGAATCGAGTCGATAATGTTGGCGCTGGGGTCGAAGTGCTTGTGGACATCGCGTAGCTCCAGGACCGGGCCGTCGTGTTCGGCCTCCGCGAGCCCCGTAGCGGATCCTCCACGCTGACGTCCCGCGGTTCGATCGCGTCCGCTCCCAGCTTCACTCTCATAATCCGCGAACAACGCCTCCATTTCATCGCTCCGGATGCAGGCATCACGGTGGTCCCCGCCCGGCACGGACGGTTCCAGTGGTGGAGCACCCTCCCGGCATTCAGGCTGGGCCCAGGGACACCGCTCGACGAACGAGCAGAAGTCCACGTCCCCGTGCAATACAGGGGGATTCCCGTCGATTACGTCGAGTTCGCGATCCGGATACCGAATGTCCGGGAAGGACTTCTGAAGCAAGTAGGTGTACGGGTGCCGGGGATTATCGAGGATATCGCCCACGGGACCGGACTCGCTGACCTGGCCCCCATGCATGACGGCGATCGAATCGCAGTTCTCGAACACCACCGCGATATCGTGGGTGATCATCAGGAGACTCACGTCGCGATCCTCGCGAATGTCCCGGAGGAAGCCAAGGATCTGGTCCTGCATGATCACGTCCAAGGCCGTCGTCGGTTCGTCGGCGATGATAAGAGAGGGTTCGAGAATGAGCGACATGGCAATGATCGCCCGTTGTTTCATGCCGCCGGAGAACTGGTGGGGATAATCCGTAATGCGGGATTCGGGAAGGCCCACGACGTCGAAGAGATCACGAAGTCGTCCCAGGGCTTCCTCCTCGGACTGATCAGTGTGTTGCTGGACGAGTTCGACGGCCTGCGTGCTGATCCGCATCAGCGGATCGAGGGAGTTCATCGCCGACTGCGGGATCACCGCGATCTCTTGCCATCGAATACGCTCCCGGAACTCTGCCTCCGAGAACTCCTGGATCTCTTCCCCTTTGTATTTGATCTTCCCCGCGGTGACCTCCCCGTTCTCATCGAGGCCACCGACGATGGCCTTCGCGATCGTACTTTTGCCGCACCCGCTCTCGCCGACGAGCCCATAATATTCGTTGTCGCCGAGCGACAGGTTCACGTCACTGACGGCGTGCACGTCCTGATCGCGTGTCCCGTACTCGATGTGAAGATCCTCGAGTTCCAGCAGGGGTTCGCTCATTTACATCCCCTCGTTCGCGTCTTGAATCTGTTCGTACCCCCGGCCGATCAGAAAGAGGGTCAGAACCGTGAGTGCAATCATGAGGCCCGGCGGGAATGCCCACCACCACGCATCGGTCATGAACCCCGACTGGTAGGCGTTGCGCAACATGATGCCCCAGGACGGGATGTATGGATCCATCATGCCCAGGAACGACAGGGACGCGCTGAGCAGGATCGTGATGCCCGTCCCCAGGGCGAAAAAGAGGATGATCATCCCGCCCATGTTTGGGAGTAAGTGTTTGAAGACGATGTGCCGCCGGCTCGCGCCGAGGTTTTCGGCGGATTTGACGTACGGTCGCTCCTTGATTTGTAACACCTGCGAGCGGAAGACACGTGCGTTTCCTCGCCAGAGCAGGGCGGCAATGATCGCGATCGATTTCCAGAAACCGACGCCGAAATATGCGACCATCACGATCGCGGCGGGAATGAGCGGAACCCCGTAGGCCATGTCGGTAAACCGCATCAGGATTTCGTCGACGGTCCCGCCTACATACCCGGCGGTGACCCCGATCGTCAATCCGATCGTCACGACCAGCGCGCCTCCCAGAAATCCGGTCACCAATGTCGGTTGTGCCCCGTAGATCAATCTCGAAAACACGTCATACCCGGTCTCCGTGGTGCCCAACCAATGCTCCGATGACGGCGATTCCATCCGTTTTAACTGCCCCTCCGGCCCCCGGTGCCGTTGTGAATAGTCGTACGGGGTCAATTGCTGGCCGAACGCAGCCAAGAATGCCAGGAATCCGAACGTGATTAGGCTTGCGAGCGTGACTTCGTCCTCGAGAAACACCTGGAGCCCTCGGCGGAGCGAATATACGAGGTAATGATCGCTCAGGCCCTCCCACAAGTCCCCGGCATAAGACGTGGCGCCCATTCTGCTCACAATTTTAATCCAGGAAACATAATAGTTATTTCAGCATCGTTGATGCCTTCAGATCCAACGGCGATACCCAGTCCCAATACTATCAGAGAACATTATCGTTCCCGAAGGCAGCCCGTCATCCGACCGAAAGCGGCTGTGCTTTCAGCACCATTAAGCATCCGCTCCGACGATCTGCGTCTATGGTCGATGCCGACACGTTTCGCGCGGTGATGGGTAGTTTCGCAACTGGGGTCAACGTGGTCACGTTCCCGGGTACCGAACATGGGCTCACGGCAAACGCCTTCTCCTCAGTTTCCCTCGATCCACCGCTCGTGTTGGTCTGTGTGGATCATGGCACAAACAGCTACGAACTCCTCCGGGAAGGCCAGGTCGACGGATACTGCGTCAACATGCTCGCCGCGGACCAACAACACCTCGGAGAGCACTTCGCCGGAATGGCCGAACTCGACGAGAATCCCTTCGCCGCGGAGCCGACGACCACGGAGGCCACGGGCGCGACGATCTTCGAAGACAGCCTGGCATACGCTGACTGCGCCATATGGGATGCAGTCGAGGCGGGCGACCACACGGTATATTTCGGGGAGGTCCAGGCGGCTGACATCCTTCACGAGGGCAAGCAAGGCTTGACGTTTTTCCGGGGCGAGTGGGGCGCCCTGCCCTAATATTCCGTCGATCGGCGGATAAACGCGGTTAATTCGGGTCGAATCGGCTTCAGCGAATCGGTGTTTTAAGCAGTCGGTGTTCACAGTGCCGACTTGACGATGGAACACTCAGGATGCACTGTCGGGATGGGCGTCGCGTGCGATCGTGAACAGGGCAACCCTGGACGGACGTCCCGGAAACTGAAAGTATCTAAGGGGCGCCGCCGGAGCATGCCCATGCAGTCCAGACGTACGTTCGTCGGGATGGGTGCGGGGGCGGTCCTCGCCGGCCTGGCGGGATGCCTCGAGGGGATCCCGTTCGTTGGTGACGAGCCATTGGAGTTCAGCGCCAACCGGGCGACAGTGCCGGATGCCGTGCTCGACAACACCGGGTACGACGAGCAATCCGTCGAGGAGGCAGTGATCGAGGAGACCGTGGAGGTGGCCGGACAGAGCCAGGAGGTTCACGTAACCAACTGGCAGGCGATGTATGACAAATCGGTTGACCTCGGCGAGCTCGGCCTTCCCGTCGAAGGTGAACAACGGGCCGCCGTGTGCAGCCTCCTCTCGTCCCCGCAGATGAGCGTCCTGGACCGGCCCTTCAATCCGATCGGGGAGATGAGCGCCGAGGAGCTCGCTGGGACCGTTCAGGATCGATACGAGGGCATGAGCGACTTCGAGCACCTGAGGGACGCTTCTCGGCCGCTGGGTGGACAAAGCACGACGGTCGGGGAGTTCGCGACGGAAGCCGATCTGACGGGCGAGGGCACTACGGTCGAACTCCGGGTCCACATCGCCGAGGCAGTCGAATTGGGGGACGACCTGGTGTTCGGCGTCGGAGCCTACCCCGCGGAGCTCGCCGATCAAGAGGCCGACGAGCTGTTCGCCATGTTTTCGGGGGTCGTCCACGAAAACGAGTAGGCCATCCCTTCCGGACGCTTCATCCGACCAGGATGCACCTCGGCGTGCCGGTCAGGCTCTGGGGCATCTCGAGGGCCTCCGATGGGCACCCGGCAATCGCGAGTGGATTGGGGAAACGGACGTTACCTGGCCTCGCTGGCCCGTTCGAGTGTCGCGGTGACGTCGTCGGCAACGTCGGCCATCGCCTCCCGCGCCCGCTCCCACTCCGGCTGCATGACGTTCCCGAAAAAGGTGTGAACCATGTCCTCGTAATGGTGATGGGAGATATTGACCCCGGCCTCGTCGAGCCGCTCGGCGTAGGCATGGCACGGACCCTGGAGCGGGTCGAACTCGGCGGTGACGATCGTCGTCGGCGGGAGGTCCCCGAAGTAAGAATCCTCGAGGGGGAAGGCGTAGGGGTTGTATCCGTGGATCGGATCCTCGAGATACTGCTCGTGGAGCCACTCGATGTCCTCCAGGGTGAACATGTAGCCGTCGTACTCGTCGTAACTCTCGAAGTGTTCGCTGTAGTTGACTGAGGGGTAAACGAGGACCTGATAGTCGATCGTCGGACCCCCGTGGTCGCGCACATAGTGGGCTACGGCAGCGGCGAGTTTCCCGCCGGCGCTCTCTCCGGCCACGACGAACTGGCCGTTGTGGGCGACGTGCTCGTCGCCGTGCTCCTCGGCCCACTCGAGGACGCGCAGGAAATCATAAAACGCCGCGGGGAAGGGGTTCTCCGGGGCGAGGCGATACTCGATCGAGGCGACCACACATTCGGTGGCATTCGCGAGGGCCCGTGCCGTGGCGTCGTCCCCCTCGATCGACCCGAGGATCGATCCCCCGCCGTGGGCCCACAGGAGGATGGGATACGGGCCCTCGGCCTGGGGCGTGTACAGCCGCACGGGGATGCTCACGCCGTTCCCGGCGACGACGAGATCCTCCGTCTCACGAACCGGGTCGGGCTCACCCTCGGGGGGCGGGC
>CAZAYR010000059.1:0-14986 GCA_964489365.1 uncultured Salinarchaeum sp. | reverse complement strand
CGATTCATGGGAGGGGATTGTGGTTCCTCCTTCTTAAGCTTGTTCCGCAATGAGGAACAAATCGTGCCAATAAATCCTTATAGTGATTCCTCGACGACCGCGTAGTAGTCGGCCCTTCCGGTCCAAACGTAGCCCGGCGGGTCATCCTCCCCTATCGTTCGATAATGTGGAACCCCCGCTGGACAGATTGATTGGCAGTATGCAATCATCGATATCCCTCCATTGGACCCGTCTCCATCTGGCTGTCGCGGCCGGGACCTAGTTCCTAGCCAAAATTTAAGTCACGACCTGCTAATGGTGGGCCTGCATGGTTCAGCTGATTGACCTAGCTGGGTACATCGAAGAGGGGCAACCGGTGTACCCCGGGCACCAACGGACCCAATTCTGGGTCACATCGACGCACGAGGAATCGGGGTACACCTGGAAACAACAAGCGGGGGAAACGAACACGGTAAAACGAAAGCTAGAGGCCCAACGGGCGGGCTCGACCGAGGAACACCCCGTTTCGCGTACGGTCCTTGTCCACGAGCACGGACCGACGCACGTGGACGCGTTGATCCACTTGACCCCGACTGAAGATCGAAGTATCGAAAAAATGGGGCTTGACTGGTTCTACGGGGACGCCGTCGGCGTCGACGTCTCCCACGTCGATTCCTCGGAGTACATCACGATCGACGATCTGGAGGGGGCGCTCGACGACGGTGGGCTGGAACTTCAGGAGGGTGACACAATCACGCTCCACACCGGCCACCGCGACGCGAAGTATGGGGTCGATGATCCTGAGGACCGATACGCATACCTCTACGATTATGCCGGGCTCAACGGCGATTCAGCGAACTGGTTGGCCGACCAAGGCGTGAAAAACATCGGGATCGACGCCCCGAGCATCGACCACGCAAATGCCATGGAGACGAAGGAGTACCCGGCCCATGATATGTGTGCCGAGCGGAAGGTCATCAACATGGAGAACATGGCGAATCTGGATGCCGTCGCGGGGATGCGGTACACGCTCTGTGCATTCCCGCTCAAACTCCGGGACGGCACGGGCTCACCCATCAGACCGGTCGCGATTCTCGAAGATTGAAGGCTCCGTAGCCTCTCGATATCTTCAGTCTCCAGAGACGGTCAGCGATTTCTCCATCGAGATTTCGATTCCCGCTTCGACGCTCCTGCTCACGATACACGCGTCCTCACAAACCTCGAGACAGCGCTTCACACGCCCCTCGAACTCGGGTATCGTTTCTACGGTCAATTCGAAGTTGATCGCAGGAAACCGCATGGATGTGTGCTCGGGAAACGGTTCTGGTGCGTTCCCGGGATCGACTTTCTCGCGCTCGGCGTTTAGATGAATCTCGTACTCGCCAATTCTCGCCTTCTCGAAACACTGTTTCAAGACCTCAACTTGGCAACCGGCTGTCGCCACGAGGAGGTAATCTGCCGGGCAGGGCGCGGTGTCATTTCCGACCGGCACCCACCACGGTTCGTCGAGTTCGAGCTCGTGCTTGTTCCGAACCGAGGCATACCCGACTTCGTCGTCCGCGGACGTCGTGACATCGACGAAAATTCTCTGGTCAGGATTCTCTTCTCGCAGGACCTCTTGGTCGGTTTCGACCATGCACTCCCTGCGACAGCATAGCATATCAACCCATCGCCGGGGAGCGTCACTGGCTTCCAGTCGGTGTGAGCTCTGCCACCCACGGGGTATCTTTATTATTCATGAGCGTGACGGGCGAAGTGCATGCGAGAGACTGTCAACCGTCGGTCATACCTGAGATCAATCGGGGCAACTGGAGTCGGGGTCGCTTCCCTGTTTGCTGGATGTACAGGGGGAGGCGACGGCGGCGATGGCGGTGGTGACGGTGGCGGCGACGGCGGTGGTGACGGTGGCGGCGACGGCGGTGGTGACGGTGGCGGCGATGGTGGCGACGGTGGCGGCGATGGTGGCGACGGCGGTGGATCCAGCCGGACCGAGTGGGTCGTCGGGATGTCCCAAGAGGGATCGCCAGTCAATACGTGGGTCCAGGGGATGGCGGCCCAGGTGCAGGAGAACTCGGACATCCTCCGGTTCAACCCACGGTTCGTCAACGGATTCAGGGCGGCACTACGGCTCCTCGACCGGGGCGAACTTGACGTGGCATCCTCCTGGCACCACAACGCCTACGAGGCCCAGAATGAGCTGGGTGGATTCGCGGAGGATGGCGAAATCGGGCCCCTCGATCACGGGATTCGCGCGACCCTCCCCGTGATGCACCAGGGATACTGGTTCTGTGGCACCTATGCCGACAGGGACGACCTGAACGACATCAGTGACCTCGAGGGGATGACGGTGGGCCTCAACGTCCCCGGTGCCGGGGTAACGGTCTGGGGTCGACAGATCTTCGAGATCATGGGCATCGCCGATTCGATTACGTTCGAGCACCTCTCGCTCGGCGACGTCGGAACGGCACTCCAGTCCCGCCAGGTCGACGCTGCGTTCCAACTCGCCGTCAACGGGACCACCCTCACGTCGGGGGAGGCCCAAGCGTGGGAACAGATCGAGATGAAGGCACTCGATTACCCAGACTCGGCGGTCGAGCAGATGTCCAATGAGAACGAACTGGTCGTGTTCGCCGAACTCGACAACGCCGATCTGAACGTCCAGGGGGCCTTCGATACGGTGACGTGTTTCCTCCTGGCCTCCGGCCAATTCACGACCGCCGAACACGACGCCGACTTGGTCTACGAAATGGTCAAGACGCTCATCGAGAATCAGGACGCGTTAGCACAATATCACGGCGCCATGGAAGTCTGGGGCATCGGCGAGGGCCGGCACAACTTCCAAGGGGTCCCTGAGGGGACGATCTACCACGAGGGTGCGGTTCGATATTACGAGGAGAACGATATCGAATTCCCCGGCCAGTGAGATGGACCTCTCGTCGAAGACGTGGGGTCGGCGGCCTCCTCTTACCGCTGGCCACGCCACCCGACGCTGCCGTGGGGGGAACGCTTTACTCCCGCAGAGTAGGTAGGTACTGAAATGAGCGAGACTACTGATTTCGGCGCCGATCCCTCGACGCAAACCGAGGAGGAAGTTGCATCCATCCCGAAGCTCGACAGCCGAATCGGACAGGCGGTGTTCGGGCTCAGTATCGTTCTCACGCTCCTCGGGCTCTACTACCTCGTCACCCAGCCGATCACGAAAGCACGGTATACGAACCTCCACCTCGGTCTCGCCCTCCTGATATTTTTCCTCGTGGACACGCATCGGCGCGGGCACCCCGATGATTGGAGCCGTCGGGACTGGCTGAGTACTATCGCGTTCGGCACGGTAATGGCCGGTGGGTTGGCGGGTGTGATTTACGTTGAGGTGCTGTTCGAGGTCATCGCCTTCGAACGGATCGGGATATACACCACGACCGACCTCATCGTTGGTGCCTTACTGATGATCACGGTGATCTACGCCACGAAGCGTGCGTACGGAAAACTGATCACCGCGGTCGCGGTGTTGGCGATACTCTTCGCGCGGTACGGTCCCTATCTCCCGGGCATGCTCAACCACGGGGGGTTACCGTGGCACCGGATCATCTCGATGTCGTCGGTCGAGATGGACGGGGTGTACCACCTCATCGTCCAAATCGGGGCGACGTGGATTTTCGTCTTCATCATCTGGGCGGGGATCGTCGAGGAACTCGGCGGGCTGGAGACGTTTTTCGACATCGGCTTCCTGATCGGTAGCCGATTCAAGTCTGGCGTCGCACAGACCGCCGTCGTCGCCAGCATGATCATGGGGACGATAAACGGCTCGCCGATGGCCAACGCCGTGGTCACCGGCTCCTTCACGATCCCGCTCATGAAAGAGCGGGAAATCGACGCCGACGTCGCGGGCGCCATCGAAGCCGTCGCCTCGACCGGTGGCATGATACTCCCGCCGATCATGGGGTCGGTCGCGTTCCTGATGGCGAACTTCCTCGGGATGAGCTACGGGGAAATCATCGTGATCGCGGCCCTGCCGGCGTTCCTGTTCTACATCTCCATTGCCCTCTCTGTCCACCTCATCGTGCTTCGGAGCGACATCGACGTTAGCGTCGAGCGGGAGGTCGATAAGCGAAAACTCGCGAAGGACTTCTTCCCCATTCTCGCATCCGTCCTTGTCTTAGTGTACCTCCTCATCGTTTACGGCTATCCCCCGGGGACGGCCGGCGTGTACACGATTGCGACGCTGTTGGGCGCGGAGTTCTTGAAGCGCCTGCTGTTCGAGGGCAATTCCGTCGAGGCCGTGACGAGCATGGTGACTTCAACCGCGCGTGGATTCCGGACTGGAACCGTTCGCCTCGTGCCGATCACCGTCGTGCTCGCCGCGATGGGGATCATCATCACCTCGTTCAACATCACCGGCATCGGGTACCGGTTGTCGCTCTCCGTGGTGGAGGCGTCCGGCGGTAGCGTCTTCATCTTGCTCGGACTGGTGATGATCTCCGCCATCGTCCTCGGGATGGGGATGCCGACCGTGGCTGCTTACCTCCTCACCATCTCCCTCATCGCGCCAGCGATGGTCGAGTTCGGATTTGCTCGCGTCACTGCCCATTTCTTCGTCTTCTACTTCGCGATGCTGGCGACGCTGACCCCGCCGATCGCGCTCGGCCCCGCAGTGACCTCGAAAATTGCAGAAGCGCCGTTCTTGGACGTCGCGAAGCACGGCATGATCATCGGCATTCCACTGTTCCTAATTCCGTACATTTTCGCCTTCAACGAGTCGCTGCTGGTCTTCAACGGCCTCCAGACGGTCTACGTCTTCGTCTTTGCCTTAGTCGGGCTGATGATGCTCACCCTGGGCATTCACGGGGGGTTGGCCATTCTGGATGGACCGCTCGGACGGGCAAAGCGCGGGGGGTTGGCGCTCGGCGGCCTCGCCGTCGTGTTCCTGCCGACGTTGTTCTAGGAGGTCACCGATGAGCGTTTTCGGGCACGTCCCACGGGCTGCGAATGGCAACGAACCGACGGGCTCGCCCCGTCCTCGTCAGAGGCTCCCCGACCTCGTACTCCCACAGGAGCAAGTGAGCGCTGTGCGCGTCGTTCCAACCAAACGTGGAGACTGAGGCGGCAGCCCCCGACGGCGAGCGCTTGTTCGGCGGTGCCGCGGGAACGGTATTGCTCATCCTCTCGCTCGGAACCGGGCTGTTCACGCTGGGACGACAGCTCGCGCCGCCGTTGCTCCCGGCGATCATCGCGGACCTCGGGATCACCTCGTTTGAAGCGGGAATCGCGCTCACCGTGATGTCAATCGCGACGGCTGCGT
Source organism: uncultured Salinarchaeum sp. (assembly GCA_964489365.1). Lineage (GTDB taxonomy): Archaea > Halobacteriota > Halobacteria > Halobacteriales > SKNY01 > SKNY01. The sequence continues at coordinate 9,711 of CAZAYR010000059.1, read as the reverse complement.
CCCAGTATCCGGGCGGGCGGCTGTCGGATCGATTGTCCCGGGAGACGATGGTGTTCGGAGCGCTTTGCGTGTTCATCGCGGGCGCGCTCATCCTCGGCGTGAGCCCCGGCTTCGGTGGCTTCCTGCTCGGCTTCGCCATCGTGGGAGCTGGGAATGGGTTCTACACTCCTGCGGCCAGGGCGAAAATTTCAGATCTATACGTCGACCGACGGGGCCAGGCGTTCGGGTTCAACATGTCCTTTCTCGACATCGGTGGCGTCACGGCGGCTGGTCTCGCCGTCGCGATACTGGCGCTGTCGACGTGGAGGATGGGCTTTCTCCTTATCGCCGTTCTCGCGGCCCTGCTCGTGGTGCCAGTGCATCGACTGGACCGAGAGCGGTTCACTCTCGCCGGGTTCGAATTGAATCTCCTCGAAACGGGGAGGCGAGTGTTCTCCACCCCCCGGCTCAAGAGCGTCATCTTCACCTATTCGCTCTTCCTGTTTACCTACCGGGCCGTGATCGGATTTCTCCCGCTGTTCTTGCAAGCCGAGCGGGGATTTTCCCCTGCCCTGGCGGCCGGGTCGTTTGCCATCCTGTTTGGGATGGGCATCGCAACGAAACCCCTGGCTGGCGGGTTGAGTGATCGATATCCGCGACCGATCGTCGGCGTCGGATCGGTCCTGGTGAGCTGCATCGGCCTCGTCGTCCTGCTGGTCTCCCGTGGCGAGCTTGTCATCCTCGCCGGGGTGATCGTCCTCGCAGCTGGGCAGAAAGCCTTCTTTCCACCGATGGAAGCCCACCTCCTGGACAACTTCGAGGTGGGGTCGATGGGCGGGGACTTGGGGGCGATCCGGACGGTGTATCTCGCCGTCGCCAGCTTCGGCCCCGTGTACGTTGGCTACGTCGCGGTGACTGCGAGCTACACGGTCGCCTTCGCTGGGCTGCTCGTCGTTCTGCTCGCGGGGGCAGGATCGTTGCTGGTGGACGTGATCGCGTCGTAGTTGGCCGGGGGTCCATCGACAGTACACGCACGATCGGTCGGGTCCCCTCGCCCAATCAGGGAACGACGGCTCCCCGCCCCACGTGATCGCTCGATGCAATCTGTTCCAGCAGGTCGGGGACTTCGGGCAACTCGACGACTGCGGTGACGATCGGCTCGATGTGTCCGCCGGCGACGAGCTCGGCCGACCGGCGGAATTCGTACCGGGAACAGTACCGGCTACCGAGCACCGCCTGCTCGCCGCGCACGAGATCACGGGGGACTATCTCCGAGGTCTGCCCGTGGAACGCGGTCAGATGCACGAACCGACCCCGCGGCGATAGGGTTCCCATGGCCTCCTCGACGAGGTCTTGGGCGCCCGTGAAGTCGACGATCGCGTCGAAGCCGCCATCCCGCGCTCGGGCGGCCTCGGTTACCGATTCCTCCCGGGTATCGATCGTCTGGACGGCCCCGAGGTCCGCACACCGCTCGAGCTTCTCGGCTCGTTGGTCGACGGCCGTCACGTCTCCACCGAAGTACTGGGCCATCTGGACGAGATGGATGCCCACCCCGCCGCCCGCGCCCAACACCATCACGTCGTCGCCGGCCCCGATGGCCGCGCGTTGATTGGCGACGTGATACGGCGTCGCGATCGCGTCTGGGATGGCCGACGCCGCGACCGGATCGAGCTCCGCCGGCAGTTTGATCGCGTTCCGGACCGGGAGCCGGGCGTACTCGGCGTAGCCGCCGTCGATGTCGACCCCGACGTACCCCCGGTGGTTCTCGCAGAGCGGTTCGTGGCTGGCGAGGCAGGCATCACACCGCCCGCAGGTCAAATAGAAGTAGGCCCCGACGAGATCGCCTGGGTCGAGCCCCTCGACGCCGCCGCCGAGTGCCTCGACCCGGCCAATTATCTCGTGTCCAGGAATCCGGGGCAGGTTCCCCCGATCGTCGCCGAGTCCACCGTGGATGGCGTTGTTGACCGTCAACCCGACGCTAGTCGCCTCCACCGAGACGAGGACCTCGCCCTCGGCCACCGCCGGGATCTCGGTCTCGGTCAGCTCCAGGTCGCCCGCCCAGCTCGTGGCTTGCAGGCAGGCCATGCGTTCTGGCATGGCTACTAGCTCTGGGACTGTTCTTATATATGTTCGGCGGGGCTAGCGTTGCCGGACGAGGCTTTATGAGGGTCTCCAGCCTGTGTCGATTCGATGCCTACGAAACCAGCGCGTGTCGTCGATTTCGGGGCCCACTGCTACCCGGAAACGGTCTTCCCGGACGTCTACGCCGGCACGGCGTTTCAGTCTTCCATCGGGACCGTCCACCACGACGTCGAGGCCTTCACCGGGTTGCTCCAGGAGGGAGGGATCGATGCCGCCGTGTTGTCGATGCCGTACTACATGGGTGGGGCCGATCGCGACGCCATCGAAAGGGCCAACGATGCGCTGTTGGAGGCCGTCGCCGGCGACGAGAGGTTGTACGGGCTCTGCTCACTGCCCGTCGCCGCCGGTGGCGACGTCGCCGCGACCGAGTTAGAACGGTGTCTCGAACAGGGGTTCCACGGGGGCGCCGTACCGACGAAGGTCGATTCGGTCGAGCTGATCGACGCCGCGTTCGCGCCGGTGCTCGAGACCGCCGATCGCTTCGGGGCGCCGCTCCTGGTGCATCCGAAGCTCCACGACTCGCTGCACCCGGACGTCCTCGACGACACGTATCTCCTCAACGCGATCTTCGGCCGGGAGATGGCTCTGGCGGAGAGCATCAGCAAGGTGATCCACACCGGTGTGCTCGAGGACTACCCCGACGTGCGGTTGGTCTACCACCACCTGGGGGGCAATCTCGCGGCCATGCTCGGCCGGATCCACCTGCAACTCGACGACGGGCGCTGGCCGACCCGACAGGACCACGTGAAACCGTTCGACGACTTCGTCGACGACCTCCGCGACCGCGTGTACGTGGACACGTCGGGGTTCTTCGGCTACGTCCGACCACTGGAGACGGCGCTCGATCTGTTTCCCCCGTCGAACGTCTTGTTCGGGACGGACGCCCCCTACGAACCCCGGTCACCGGCCGAACTGGCCGAGTTCGTCGACACCGTCGAACGCGTGGTCCCCGATCGGGCCGTCGAGGGCGTGCTCGGCGATAACGCTCGATGCCTCCTGTATAATACGTGAAGCCGTCGGCGCCTAGTCGTCGGCCGGGGCGTCTTCGACGACGGTGATCCCCCGAGACGGTGGGATGTTGGGTGAAGAGAGCGCGAGCAGAACCGCGGGTTCGTCCGTGTTGTTTTTCGGGAAGTGCTGGGTGCCGGGGGGCGTATAGACGATCGTTCCCTCGTCCGCTTCGACGACCTCGTCTCCAAGCGTGATGTCGAGCGTCCCCTCGAGCACGATGTAGTACTCCTCCTGGTCCTCGTTGTGGTAATGGAGCGGTCCCCGGTCGCCGGGGTTGAACTGGATGACGCTACAGCGCATGTTCTCCGAGTCGAGCACGTCGCTGACGCCGTGCCGCTCGCCGTACTTGAACGACTCGTCAATGGGCAGGTCTTTCCAGTGGGTGTAGCCTTCTTCAGGCATGGAATTTACCACCATGGGGACACCTATAAAGGTATTGGACGGCCCCACCAGCGACTCGGAGACAGAGCGGCTGTCCCCGCCAGAAACAGGTAGGATTAACTGGCCGCGACGTGGAGTCCGACTACTGACGGATCGACGCCACTGGACCACCGGCCAGCAGTGGTCCCACCCGTCGTTCCGGCTGCCGAGTGATCCCGTAACGATGACGGACCCTAACGTCAGTCTTCGACCCCCACCGCCCCGATTGGCCAGGTGGTTCCTCGCGCTCCGACGTCCCGGCTCGACCGCCATGGCCGATGCGATCGCCCCCCTCGGACAAGTTCTCCCGGGCCCTCCCGAGGCACTGGCCCTCACCGTCGACTGCCCGCCGACGCCGACCGGGTTCAGCGCGCCCCCGCCCGCTCGCTGGGGGACCCGGGTAGCCCGGCAGTCATGACCGCGCCTCTCGACGCAGGAGTTGTGCCGTGACCTCCCGGTACGCGTACACGGTCCTGGTCCTCGTCGTCGCCGCCAACTTCACCCAGGTCGGATCCCGGTTGATGATCGGGGCCGTCGTTCCGGACGTCATGGGGACGTTCACGGTGTCGAAGAGCGTCGTGGGACTCGCCTTGAGTGGGATGTGGGCAACCTACGCCGCGTTTCAGTTCCCGAGCGGGGTCCTCGGCGACCGCTTCGGCGAGCGGGCCGTCATCGTGGCCGCACTCGTGCTCACGGGGATCGGCGGCTTCCTGATCGCTATCGCCCCCACCTTCGTCTTATTCGGGCTCTTCGCCGTCTTTCTCGGCGCCGGCGCGGGGCTCTTCTTTCCCGTCGCGACCGGACTGCTGACCGACATGTTCGAGAACACCGGCCAGGCGGTGGGAGTCCTCACGGCCGGCGGGGCGTTCTCCGGGCTGATCGCCCCGGTCGTTGCCGCCTCCGTTGCCGTCCAATACGGGTGGCGGGCCGCCCTCGCCCTCATCGTCGTCGCTACGTTCGTCGTTGTCGCCGTGTTCGCCTGGCGGGTCAGACCTGACGGCGACCAGTCGGACCGGGGGTACGACTGGCCGACGCCCGCCAGGATTCGCTCACTGTTCTTCCAGCCGTCCATCCTCTACTCGGCCGGCATCGCGACCGTCGCCGTGTTCACCTTCCAATCGGTCACGTCTTTTCTCCCCACGTTCTTCATCGAATTTCACGAGTTCTCGACCCAGACGGCGGGGATCGCCTACGGCGGCGTGTTTCTGCTGGCCGCCCTCGCCCAGCCCGTCGCCGGGCGGCTCTCGGACATCGTCGGCCGGGATTCGATCCTCTCGATCAACACGCTAGCGGCGGCGCTGGGACTGGGGCTCCTCCTGTTCACGTCCCCCCGCATCGGCGCCGTCTTCGCCGTGGTGTTCCTCGGGGTCGGTCTGAGCTGGGCCGGCGTGATGCAGGTCCGGATCATCGACCACCTACCCGCGGACGACCAGAACGTCGGCTTCGGCGTGGTCCGGACGAGCTACATGTTCCTCGGGGCGCTCGGGAGCATGATTACGGGATCGATCGCCGAGTTTCTGGGGTGGCGGGCGGCCTTCGGCGTGATCATCATCCTGCTCCTCCTCGCCGCGACCTCCCTCATGGTGAACCGGCTCCTCGGCACCCGGCTCTAAACGAAGGCGAGCGGCCGGACCCACCCCGCGCTGGCGGCCGTGATCTTGATCGGGACCGTAACGACGGGGATGTCGGTCCGTCGCGGGAGCTTATCGAGGTTGGCGAGCTTCTCGATCTGACAGTATTCGACGTCTCGGCCGGCGAAGTGGGCGGGCCACAGCTCCGCCGAATCGCGGGTCGCGGCGAACCGCTGGCCCATCGTCCGGAACGGCTTGTCGAAGCCATAGGCGTCCGTCCCGATGACCTTGGCCCCCATCGAGACGAGGTGCTTCGTCGCCTCGGCGCCCATCCCGGGGAACTGGGTCGTGTACGCCTCGGTCCCCCAGAGTGCGTCTGCCCCGGTCTCGAGGAACACCAGTTCACCAGCTTCGAGGTCATGATCGATCGCATTGAGCTGGTCGTCGATCTCCGCCGGGGTGATCTCGGTTTCGGGTTCCTTCCAACGGAAGTCGAGGACGACGGCGTTCCCACAGCACCACTCGATCGGGATCTCGTTGATCGTCTTGGCGGGATTGCCATCGACCTCGGGCCCGTAGTGCCAGGGGGCGTCAAGATGGGTCCCCGTGTGGGGGATTGCCGAGATCCGCTCGACGGCGAGCCCCAATTCATCCGGGAAATCGCTCGGCGCGACGTCGTCGATCCCGTAGCCGCGGAGGTAGCCCGTGAGGCGCTCGGCCCCGTGGGCGTGATCGAGGTACTCGATCTCCGGCGGTGACGGTTCGCTCGGGCTCCCCGAGTGGAGGCCGATGCCGAGGTCGATGATCTCCACGTCGTCGAACGGGAACCGATCGTCGGCCATCTCATTCGTCCCCGCCGCTATCCGTCTCGGCGTGCTTATCGCGCCGGAACAGGTCGATCCGGTTGAGCGTGGCCGGCGGTTCCTGCTGGACCGCGAACGCGATCGTCTCGGCGACCGTCTCCGGCGCTAGGATTTCCCCCTCCTGATATTCCCCCTCCCATACCTGCGTGAGGACCTCGGAGGGATTGATCAGGGTGACGCCGACGCCGTCATCGCCGACCGCCGCCTGCACGCTCTGGGCGAACCCTTGCATCCACCAGCGGATGGCCCCATAGACCGGATTGCGCGGGTACGGGACGGTGCCAGCGTAACTCCCCATGAGCACGAGCGTGCCCTGGGACCGCCGGAGGTGGGGGAGCGCTTGGGCCGTCAGGAAGAAAGCCCCGTCGACGTTCGTCGTCATCATGGCCCGGTAGTCCGCCGTGGCGGTGTCGGCTAGCGCGCCCCCCTTTGCGATCCCGGCGATGTTCGCGACGATGTCCAGCCCGCCGAACGTCGAGACCGTGGTCTCTACGAGCTGTTCGATGGCGTCCCGGTCGCCGACGTCGGTGGGGACGACGAGCGCCTCGCCACCGTCGATCTCGGCCGCCACGCCCGAGAGCTCGTCCGCCCGGCGGGCCGCGAGCACGACGTCCGCGCCGGCGCGACCGAGGGTCTTGGCCGTCTCCCGGCCGATGCCGGCGCTCGCCCCGGTAACGATGGCGACGTTCCCCGACAGCGCAGCGTCGGTCATCGGTCGCCCCCGTTCGTTGGTCGGCAGCGTGTGGGGCGCCTCATGCTGGGGGCTCCCCCACCTGGTGTTCGAGCACTCCTATGCCCTCGATCTCGAGGGCGATCGTATCCCCTGGCTGGACCCACTTGCCGACCTCTGGCCCACACCCGGTCGGGACGGTCCCGCTCCCGAGGACGTCGCCCACGTGGATCGTCTCGTCCATGGAGGCGTGGGCGACGAGGTCGGCGAACGTGTGGTGCATGTCGCCGCTGTTGCCTGCCGACCACTGCTCCCCGTTCACGCTGGCCCGCATCTCGGCATCGGACGGGTCGAAATCGTCCGCCGTGACGAGGACTGGGCCGAACCCGTTGGCGAAGTCCTTGGCCTTCCCGGGCCCGAGCCCGACGACCCGCTCCTTCCGTTGGATGTCCCGGGCGCTGAAGTCGTTGAAGATGGTGTAGCCGGTGATGTGCTCGTAGGCGTCGGCAGCGTCGATGTCCCGCCCGGCCCGACCGACGACGGCCGCGAGCTCGAGTTCGTAATCGAACTCCTCGGTGTAAGACGGCCAGGGCACGACGTCGCCGGGATGCACCACCGAGGTCGGGTTCCCCTTGTAGTAGACGGGTAACTCGTACCATTCGGGCGGGATCTCGTCCCGGAAGTGGCCGATGTGGTCTTCGAAGGTGATGAAGTCCCGAATGGTCGAGGGCCGCGGGAGGGGACTCAGCATGCGAACGGCGTCCCGGTCATATCGTACCGTGCTTCCGTCGGGGGCGGCCTCGACCCCCTCCGCGGTGACGTGTTCGATCGCCTCGCGGGCGGCGTCCTGCGCATGGTCACCCCCCTCGAGGAACTCGAGCATGTCGGGCGGCACGACCGCCCGCGCGTGGTGGTGCGGACGGGGGTGCCCTGCCGCGGCCGCCGCGGCCGCGACGGCGCTCGTCAGGTCGATCAGTCCGTCCGCGACCACGGCACCGAGGCGGCGCTCCGGCCCCGCCGGATTGGCCACGTCGAAGGAGGCGAGCTTCATGCGGTCCTCCTAGGCGAGCGTCTGCACCGCGTCGACGATGTCGTCGGTATCGGGGACGACTTCCTCCTCGAGGGGCGGGCTGAAGGGAATGGGCACGTTCGGCACGCCGATCCGCTGGACGGGGAAGTCCAGGTCGAAGAACGCTTCCTCGGAGACCCGGGCGGCGATCTCCGACTGCGTCCCGAACTGGAGCGCCGTGTCGTCGGCGACGACGCAGCGGCCCGTCTTCTTCACGCTGTCCGCGATCGTCTCCACGTCGAGCGGGTCGATCGTCCGCGGGCTCACTACCTCGACGCTGATGCCCTCGTCCGCCAGTCGCTCCGCCGCCTCGAGGGCGTTCCACAGCTGCACCTGGGTCGCCACGACCGTGACGTCCTCGCCCGCCCGCTCGACCGCGGCTTCGCCGATCGGGAGCTCGTACTCCTCCGTCGGCACCTCCCCAGACCGGTTGTAGGTCCCCGAGTGTTCGAAGACCATCACCGGGTCGTCGTGGCGGATGGCGGCTCTGAGCAGGCCCTTCGTGTCCTCGGGGGTGGACGTACAGACGACTTTGATCCCGGGGATCGCTGCGACCCAGTTGTGGAGTGCCTGAGAGTGCTGGGCCGCGGCCTGGTAACCCATCGTGTTCTGGGTGCGAATCGTCAACGGGAGGTCAAGCTTCCCGCCGAACATGTACCGCATCTTGGCCACTTGGTTGAGGAGCTGGTCGCCGGGGACACCGAGGAAACCCGAGTACATGACTTCGACTATGGGTCGCATCCCAGTTGCCGCCGCGCCCAGCCCGCTCCCGACGATGGCCACCTCGCTGATCGGCGTGTTGCGGACGCGGTCTCGCCCGAACTGCTCGTCCAGCCCCTCTAGTGTGTTGAACGTCCCCCCGCGCCCGGCCACGTCGATCCCCTGGACGAAGACCCGCTCGTCCCGTTCCATCTCCTCGGCGATGGTCTGGCTGATCACTTCTCGCACGGTTAGCTCCTGGGTTGCGGTCGCCGTCATCGTCACACCTCCTCCCCGTAGAGGCCCTCGTAGGCCGACTCGGGCTCCGGGAACGGGCTGTCCCGGGCGAAGTCGATGGCCGAGGCGATCTCCTGCTCGATGTCGTCCTCGAGCTCGGCGTACTCCTCCTCGGAGAGCACCCCGCGCTCGATCAGCGTCTGCGGATACGTCTGCAGGGGGTCCTTCTCCCGCCACTCGGCTAGTTCGTCCTCGTCCCGGTAGAACTCCGAGTCGCCCTCGTGGTGGCCCTCGAACCGATACGCGACGCACTCGATCAGCGACGGCCCGCCGCCGTTCCGGGCCCGTTCGACGGCCGCCGCGGCGGTCTCGTGGACGGCTTCGACGTCCATCCCATCGACCTGTTCCCGCGTGATCCCGTACGGCTCGCCATAGACCGTGAGGTCGTCGAGGGACGATTCGGGGTGGTGCTCCTCGAGCCCGGACATCTCGCCGTACTGGTTGTTCTCGATGATGCCGATCAACGGGAGATCCCAGAGGGCCGCGACGTTGAACGTCTCGTGGAACGCCCCCTGCGAGAGGGCCCCGTCGCCGAAGAACGCTACCGTGACCTGATCGGTGCCGCGCAGCTTCGCCGACAGTGCGGAGCCGCACGCGATCGGGATCCCCCCGGCCACGATGCCGTTCGCACCGAGCATCCCGGCGTCGACGTCGGCGATGTGCATAGACCCGCCTTTCCCGTTACAGTAGCCCGGCGCCTTCCCGGAGAGTTCGGCCGCCATCCGTTCCGTCTCGAGCCCCATGGCGATGCAGTGGCCGTGGCCGCGGTGAGTGCTGGTGATCAAATCGTCGTCGTCGAGGGCCTGACACACTCCCGTCGCGATGGCTTCCTCGCCGATGTAGAGGTGGACGAACCCCGGGAGTTCGCCGTCCGCGAACTGCTGCTGGATGACCGACTCGAACTCGCGGATTCGGCGCATGGTCCGGAGCATCTCGCGCTGGCCGTCGGCGGCGATACCTGCCTCTCCTGTGTCCTGCGAACCCATACCG
>CAZAYR010000058.1:0-15204 GCA_964489365.1 uncultured Salinarchaeum sp. | reverse complement strand
AGGACGTACTCCTCGATCCCTTCGGCGAAGGCGTTGAACTTGCAGATGTCGAACGAATCGCTGATGGCATGGAGATCCTGGAAGAGCGCGACGAGCTCGCCCTTCCCCTCCCACTCCATCGGATCGACTTTCTCCGGGATCCCCAGGATCTCCGCCGCGGGGGTATACCCGCGCAGGTGACAGGCCCCGCGGTTCGAGGTCGCGTAGCCGATGGCCATCCCCTTCAGCGTCCGGGGGTCGTACGCGGGAATCGCCTGTCGCTTGACCGTCATCGACATGTCCGGGTCGCCGAAGGTCGCGGCCGCCCGTTTCGTGCCCTCGGCGAGGATGTCCGCGAGCTCGTGCTCGCGCCGGGCGATCTCCTCGATCATCTCGATCATGCGGTCGGCGTCCCCCCAGTCGATCCCGTCGTCGATGAGCCCTTCCTCCGTGGCTTCCATGGCCATCGAGAGGAGGTTCCCCGTCTCGATGGTGTCCATCGCCATATCGTTACAGCGATCGATCATCACCGCGACCTTGTCGCGGTCGTCGGTCATCGCGTTGGGGCCGAGCGCCCAGGCGGATTCGTACTCGTACGACTCCATCCGGACGTTCATGTCCCGTCCCTTGTGGCTGACCCCGACCTCGACCTCCTTCTTGCACGCGACCGGGCAGGAGTGACACGTCGGTTCGTCGACGAGGATCGTGTCCCGGACCGTTTCGCCGCTCACCTTCTCGGCCTCCACGTTCGGCGCCGACGGCGAGTCCTCCGCCTCGCTCCGGGTACTGGTATAGTGGGAGTTCCGGACCGGCAGGCCGTCCATCTCCTCGGTGAGGTTCATGAGGACGTTGGTCCCGTACACCGAGAGCCCGCCCTCGTTCGGGCCGGTGACGTCGGACTCCATGATGAGCTCCATGGCCTGTTGATGGCCCTCACGGAACGTCTCCTCGTCGGCGGGCGCCGGCATGTCGGTGCTCGACCGAACCACGACCGCCTTCAGGTTCTTCGAGCCCATGACCGCCCCGGTGCCCCCGCGGCCGCTCGCGCGGTCGTCCTCGTTGACGATACCGGCAAAACGGACCTCGTTTTCGCCGGCCGGGCCGATCGACATCACCGAAAGGTCCTGGCCGTAGGTTCCCTCGCACTCCTCCTCGATCAGGTCGACGGTCTCGTGGACGCCCAGCCCCCACAGGTGTGAGGCGTCCCGCAGCTCCATCCGGCCGTCTTCCACGTACGCGTAGACCGGCCGGTCAGCGGCGCCCTCGAAGAGGAGCCCGTCAAAGCCGGCCCACTTGAGCCGCGCCCCGCTCCATCCGCCGTGGTGGGAATCGGTGACGGTGTTCGTGAGCGGGGATTTCGTACACACCGCGATCCGGCCGCTCATGACGGCCTGGGTGCCAGTGAGCGGGCCGGTCATGAACGAAAGGAGGTTCTCGGGTCCGAGCGGGTCGACGTCCGGGCCCTGGTCGAACACGTACTTGACGCCAAGTCCCCGCGCGCCGATGTACTTCCGGGCGTCCGCATCGTCGACCCCTTCGTACGAGACCGACTCCGAGGACAGGTCGACGCGAGCGACGTGGTCCCGAAAGCCGCCGAGTTCGGTCATAGTAAATGCTCCTTGATGACATATAACACGACACAAGATAAATCTTCACCTGCGGGAGGCGAGGACGGGGGTTAGGCGTCGATTATGGCTGAGACGGGAGGAGTCGGCGCCGCCGTGCGATTTGCTACCTGCCCGGCGGGTCCGTTCCGGGGTATTCGGGGCGAGCGCGAGGGCCGGTATCCCAACGGGAGATAAGGTCGGCGAAAGCCGTGGGTCGCCCGATAGCGCGTGGATACTTTTCACGACGTTCGTTCCTGCAAGTGACAATGCTGGATCTCCCACGGAGCTTCTGGGAATTCTCCCGGTCCGTCGAGGAGGTGACGGATCGACACGAGGTGCGGGTCTGCGACGATCTCGCGGTCATCGACGACTCGGAGTGGAATGGTCTCGTCGAACGATGTCCCGAGGGGACGATCTTTCATCGACACGAGTGGTTACGGGCGGTCGAATCGGCCTTCGACTACCGACCGTGCCATGTCACGGCACGCAAGGACGGGAACCTCGTCGGGGTGCTTCCACAGTTCGAGATGGCCCTTCCGAAGGTCCCGTTGCGTCAGGTCCGGTCGGTCGTCCCCGGGTTCGGCGGGCCGGTCGTCGGCTCGGATTACGGGAAGGTGCTGCGCGGATTGCTCTCGAAGTCGGCTGATCTCTGCGGGGGACAGCGGGTCCTCCACGAACTGCGGGCCTGTAACCCGGAGGTCCTCCGATACAACGATCAGCTCCAGCGCCGCGGCTACCGCCCGGCGCGGTTCAAAGGACGATCCGTCCTCGACATCGATCGTCCCTACGAAGCGGTCCGGGAGGGAATGTCGTGATCGCGACGGCAGGGGATCGAGAAGGCCCGGCGGACCGATCACGAAATCGTCGAGGAACCGCTCGATACTGCCGTGATCGATCGGATGCACGAGGTCCACCGCACCCACATGCGCGAAGTCGGCGGGGATCCGATCCCGAAGGCGTTCTTCGAGGAGCTGGACCGGATGGACGGGCGCGTGCTGGTGCTCTCGCTGTATCTCCGCGGGGAATACGTCGGCTCGTTTCTAGAGTTGCTCGACGAGGCACGCAACACCGTCCACGGCTTCGTCGTGGCGCTCAAACCGTCCTTCTACGACGAACACGTCTCCGAACTCATGTACGACGCGGTCATCCGATGGGCCCAGGACGCCGGATTCGCACGGTACGACTTCGGCGGGGCGACCGGCGACGTGGAAAACGGGATCTTCCGGTTCAAGCGGGGATTCGGGGGAGCGTTGGTCCCGAACTTTTACTGGGAACGCGGATTCGGGCCGGCGTGGCCGGCGCTCCGGAAGATCCGAACGTACTATCTCCGACTGGGAGGCGGCGAATGAACCCCACGACGGCCGGCGATCGTGTTAGCCGTTTAACCAAGTGGTATGGGCTTTATCATGACTGACGGCGATCGTTCATCCACGATGTCAGAGCTCGGTCGATCGCCGCCCACCCCCGAGACGGCACTCCCCGCCCCGACCGACGCCGAAAACGTGCGGTATAACCCCTCGACGGCCGCACTCCGGGAGCTCTCCGCGGATCTCGAGCGGACGACCGAGTACGGGTCCCCGGCGTACGTGACCGAACAGCGATCGCGGTCCGCCGAGCGGACGAGGAACCGCATCGACCATGGATTCGATGCGAGCGATTACCAGTCCGTGGAGGCGGTGCTCTCGGCCGCACGGTCCCGGGAGATGGTCTGTCTCGACCGGCAACTCGGTCGCCACCCCGCGCTCTCCTGTGTGTGCCGGTTCTACGTGCCGGCCCGACACGCCCGGATCGCACTCGCCCTCGCGCGGCTCCTGGAGCCGGCTGAGGCCGACGGCGCCCCGGATCTCCTCACCGTGCAGATGCCCGATCTCGAGGAGATCGCGATCCGGATCTTCCCCGAGACCGGTGTCACGACGATCGCCGGGAGCGACTACTCCGGTGAGGCGAAGAAATCGTTCCTCCGATTGTTCATGTACCGGGTGAAGGCGGCCGGCGGCCTCGGCTTGCATGCCGGTAGCAAGCGCGTCACCATCCGAAACGCCGAGGGGGACCTGGAGACCGTCGGGCAGCTGTTCCTCGGGCTCTCGGCGACCGGCAAATCGACCTTGACGGCCCACGACCTCGAGCTGTCCTCGCCCGAGGAGGCGGTCATGCTCCAGGACGACGTCTGTGCGCTGCTCCCCGACGGCACCGTCGCCGGCAGCGAGGGCAACGGGCTGTACATCAAGACCATCGGCCTCGACCCCGAGGAACAACCGGCCATGTGGGCCGCGGCCACCCACGAAAGCGCGGTCCTCGAGAACGTGGAGGTCGACGATGGCGGCGCCGTCGACTTCGACGGGGGCGAATACACGACCAACGGTCGGGCGGCCGTCCTCCGCGAGCATCTCCCCTCCGCCGGTGCCGATATCGACCTCCCCGGCGTCGACCAGATCTTCTTTATCACCCGGAACCCGCTGATGCCGCCGGTGGCGAAGCTCCGCCCGAACGAGGCCGCGGCGGCGTTCATGTGCGGCGAATCCGTGGAGACGAGCGCGGGCGACCCGGAACGGGCGGGCGAGTCCGTCCGCGTCGTCGGCACGAACCCCTTCATCATCGGTCCGGAGGGGGCCGAGGGGAACCGCTTCCGGGACCTGATTTCGCGGCTCGACGTCGAAACCTACGTCCTGAACACGGGGACGATCGGGGACGATTTGCTAGACATCACCGTCGAGGATTCGGTCGCCATCATCCGCGAGATCGCCCGAGGATCTCTCGGGTGGGGGCTTGACGAGAGCTCGGGGTATCGCGTTCCTGAGAGCGTCCCGGGGCTCGATCCGCGGGCGTTCGCGCTGGACGCGTTAATCGACGGGTACCGGGCCCGGATCGACGAGCTCCGCACGGAACGCCGTCGGTACCTCCGCTCGTTTGATACGTTGGCCGAACCGATCAGGGAGGGGTACTGACCGTCCGGGCTCGCCCGGGCGTTTCGTCGTCCTTTTCGGTATCCCACCCGTTCAGTGGCCCGTGCAAGCCGTCGTCCCAGCCGCGGGCGAGGGGACGCGGATGCGCCCGTTGACCGCGGACCGGCCGAAGGGCCTCGTCGCGGTGGGCGACCGACCCCTGCTCGCGCATGTGTTCGACGCCCTCCTCAAGCTCGAGATCGACCGTACGGTGGTCGTGGTCGGGTATCGAGGGGAACGAATCGTCGACCACTTCGGGGCGCGCTACCGAGACATGGCCCTCGAGTACGTCACCCAGCCGGAGCCGCGGGGACTGGCGGACGCGGTCTGGCAGGCCCGCGAGGGGATCGACGGAGCCTTCGTGGTGCTGAACGGCGACAACGTGTTTCTGGACTCGATCGAGCCCGTTCTGGCGGACCCGGCGGCAGACGGTGCGCTGCTGGTCGAGGACGGCGCACCGGAAGCGGTCGCCCGGGGCGCCGAGGTTCGAACCGATGGGGACCTGGTCACCCGGGTGATCGAAAAACCGGACGCGCCGACGGGCCGGCTCATGATCACCGGGTGTTATCGGTTGCCGCCCGCGGCAATCGATGCCTGTGGCGCGGTCGCGCCGTCCCCGCGTGGGGAACTGGAGCTGGCCGACGCGATCAACGACCTCGTCGACCGGGGGTTTCGCTTCGTCCCGGTCGAGTACGAGGGATGGCGGCGGAACGTCAATACCCCCGAGGACCGGGCCGTGGTCGAGCGCAAGCTCGGCTAACGGTCCGGGATCGCGAGGGCCATCCCGTCCTCGGCGATCTGCATTTCCGCGTCGGTACTTGCCATCTCCGCGAGGATTGCCTCGGCCGCCTGCTCGGCGGCGGGGAAGAGGTGCGTGAGGACGACGCGCTCGAGGCTGATCTCGTCGAGTCCCGCCCGCAGCCCGGCGGGTGTCGTGTGATCGTCCGTCGTGACGCTGTCGGGGTACGCGCATTCGTGAACGAGCGTGTGGACCCCATCCGCGAGCGAAAAGATGGCCTCGTCGGGCGGCGTGTCACCGCTGACGACCAGCCGGTCGTCGAACCGGTAGGCGTGGCTGGCGGCCGAGTGACGCGTGGAAACAGGTTCGACGGTCATCCCGCCGACGGTCACGCGTTCGGTTCCTTCGGAGTATTCCTCGATGCGGAGATCCGCACGCTGGATCAGGTTGTCGGTGGCCAGGAGCCCTTCGAGGACGGCCCGCGTCCCGGGCGGGCCGGCGATCGTGCACTCCGGCTCGTCCTGAAGCACCCTGGCCTTGAGTAACGTCGGGAGGTCGGCCACGTGATCGAGATGGTGGTGGGTGAGAAGGACCGTCGAGATCCCGAGGTGGTCGACGCGGTGCTGGGCCATCCGGTGGACCACCCCGCTGCCGCAATCGACGAGGACCCGGCGATCGTCGTCCGTGACCAACACGCCCGACTGGACCCGGTCGGGCGAGGGCAGGGCCGAGCCGGTCCCCAACAGCGTCACGCGCATATCCGTATGAGGCGGCCCGGCCCGGAAAGCGTTATCTTCCGGTTGACCGGCCGGGGGTCCCGCATATTGAAACCGTTCGCTGCAGTGCCCGGAACCATGAGCGCCCCGGGCCCGGCCGGCGAGGACGTGTTGGTCACCGGCGGCGCCGGGTTCATCGGCTCGCACCTCGCGGAACGCCTGGCCGAGCGCAACGCGGTGACCGTCTTCGATTCGCTCACATCTGGGAGCCGTGATCGGGTGCCCGCGGAGGCCGAGCTGATCGAGGCCGACCTCCGCGATCGGGACCGAATCGACGCAGCGATGGCCGCGAGCGATCGCGTCTTCCACCTGGCCGCCATGGTCGACGTCGCCCGGTCGGTCGAGGCACCGTTGGACAGCCACGGTGTCAACGTCGAGGGTACGCTGACGGTCTTTGAGGCGGCGCGACGCCACGACGTGCCCGTGATCGTCGCCTCGAGCGCAGCGATCTACGGGCGACCCAGCGAGCTGCCGATTCCCGAGGAGCACCCAAGCCGCCCGCTGTCGCCCTACGGGCTCGACAAACTCGCCGTCGACCAGTACGCCCGGCTCTACCACGATCTCTACGGCCTGCCGGTCACCGCGCTCCGATACTTCAACGTCTACGGACCGGGCCAGACCGGCGGGGATTACGCCGGGGTCATCGCGACGTTCCTCGAACAGGCGGCGGGCGGCGGCCCGCTGACCGTCGAGGGGGACGGAACCCAGACCCGCGATTTCGTCCACGTCTCGGACGTCGTGCGGGCGAACTTGCTCGCGGCGGACGCCGACGTCGGCGGGCAAGCGATCAACGTGGGGACGGGCGAGGAAACCTCGATCCGCGAGCTCGCCGAGACGATCCGGGAGCTGACCGACGGCCGGCCCGAGATCGTCCACGTCGACCCCCGCCCGGGGGATATCGATCGGAGCGTCGCGGATCTCGCCCGCGCCGAGGCCGAGCTGAGGTACCGCCCGGACGTGGACCTCCCGACCGGTCTCGAGTCGATGTTCCGGTCGGATCGGAACGGGTCGAGCGCTGTCGATCGCCCGCCAGGAGAGGACTGACCGAGCCGTCGTCCCGATCGCCAACACCACCCCGGTAGGGCGGTGACGCCATGGCCCCCCGGGCGCGCCACGGCCCCGCCGGATCGGCAGCGGCGTCGTCCTGGCCCGCCGCTCCCTTCCGACGTCCTCTACCGCCGTCAGGACTCGATCTTCTCGTAGATCTCCTGGGCCTGTTCGCGCGCCTTGTCCTCGCCGACCGTCTTCTTGATCAGGACGCTCTGGGTCTCCCAGTCGTCGCCGCTCTCGCGCTTGCCAGTGCGTACCTCCGCCCCATCGGAGACCGATCGGGCGGCGTTTTCCGCCCAATCGGGTGTCCGGATCGTCTCGAAGCGGTCGGGATCCTCGAAGCGGACGTGGATGTAATCGTCCTCGGTCTCGACGGACTCGATGCTGGCCACACCTGTGGCCAGGGCCGGGGCTTGCAAAAACCACGACCCGGCAGCTGCAGGCCTTGCGATGCCACGCGTTTGACGGGAATAGTAAAGGGGCTGGCGGCCCCATGTCGGCTGCCATGGCCTACGAGAAAGCCCGCATCATCGGGACGAGCACCGAGGACTTCACCGCTGCGGCGGACGACGCGATCGACCGGGCCCGGGAGACGTACGACCGGATCGCCTGGGTTGAGACGTCGCTTCGGGGCGTGGAGTTGGCGAGCGTCGAGGAGCCGGAGTACCAGGTCGAGGCCGTCATCGCCTATCGCGTGGACTGATCCAGCCCCGAACGTTGCCCACCCGTTGGGCACGTGGGGACCCCTCAGGCGTCGGATCGTTCAGGGCCCGGCTAACGGTGTAGCCGCTACGGCTTCCCTCCGGTATGCCCCCGAACGTGTTGTGGGTCGTGCTCGAGGACGTCAGCCCCCGACTGGGCTGTTACGGCGATCCGCTCGCGAACACCCCCCGCATCGACGCCTTCGCCGAGGGCGCCCGACGATACAACTTCGCGTACTCCACGACCGGAACGTGTGCCCCATCCCGTGCGTCCCTGGTCACGGGGATGGCGCCCCAGACCCTCGGCGCCCACCACATGCGGACCGAGACCCACGCGGTCGACGGGCTTCCGGCGCCCTACCGGTGTGTCCCGCCACACTACGTCACCGCCATCCCCGAGCAACTGCGTGCGGCCGGCTACTACTGCACGCTGGATCGGAAAACCGATTACCAGTTCGGCGAGCCCCCGACGATGTGGGATCACCACGGCGCCGGGGCCGGGTGGTGGGACGACGACCGGGATCGGGGTCAACCCTTCTTCGCCATGATGACCAACGGGGTGACCCACGAGAGCGGGATGTGGCCGCCCGGGAGCCACGAAGCCGAGCGGGAAGGCGGTCGCGTCGAGACCGTCCCCGTCGATCCGGACGCCGTCTCCGTGCCACCGTACCTGATCGACGACGCGAACACGCGCGCGTCGATCGCGCGGCAGTACGCGAACCTGGCGACGCTCGACGAGTGGGTCGGGGGCCTGCTGGACCGCCTCGCGGCCGACGGGCACGCGGCGAACACATGCGTGATGCTCGTCGGCGATCACGGCGAAGGGTTGCCACGGAAGAAGCGCTGGCCCTACGAAGGAGGGACGCACGTCCCGTTGCTCGTGCGTTGGCCGGGCGAGATCGAGGGTGGTTCGACGTCCCGGCTCGTCAGTGGGGTCGACATCGGCCCGAGCACGCTCTCGATCGCGGGTGTCGACCCGCCCGCCTACCTTCACGGGCGCCCGTTTCTCGGCCCGAACGAGGAGCCCCCACGACGCGAGGTCGTCACGACCCGCGATCGCATCGACGAGTCCTACGACATGATCCGGGCCGTCCGCGATCGCCGGTTCCGCTACGTCCGAAACTACTACCCGGGGCGTCCGTACGTCCAGCACGTCCCCTACCGGGACCGCCACCCGGCGATGCAGGCGTTGCTCGCTGCGGACGCCCGCGACCACGTACCCCCGTCGGCACGGGGATGGCTCGCCGGCCGCCGGCCGGCCGAGGAGCTGTACGATCTTCGCCGGGACCCACACGAACTCGATAACCTTGCCGGCGACGCGGACGACGCGGACGTCCTCGAGCGGCTGCGAGCCGCGCTCGCGACCTGGCGGCGGGGAACCGGCGACGTGCGGTTCGGCGCGGAACGGGAGTCCCACATGCGGACCCGGATGTGGCAAGGGGACGAGCGTCCCCGGACGGCCGCCCCCCAGTTTGTCGTCCACGGCCCGGCGGGCGCGCTCGCGCCAGGTGACCGAGATGGGGGTCCCGTCCGTGTGAGCCTCTACTGTCCGACCCAAGGGGCCTCCCTCAGCTGGTCCGTCGATGGCGAGTCGTGGGAGCTCTACGGCGGCCCCATCCGGCTCACATCCGGGACGTATCAGCTCGCAGCGCGGGCCGTGCGGTACGGCTACGAGCCCAGTACGACCGTCGAGCGGCGCATCGAGGTTACGTAGCGTCGCCCGGACCCTCGCCGCGTTCCGGTTCACCGGGCTGGATCGGCAAACCATTGGGCGACGTACAGCCGGCGATTAACGCGGCCGCCGTCGCCGCCCCGGCCCGACGGAGGAAGGCCCGACGGCCGAGCCGGCGTGGCGGTCCTGACATCGTCGGCAATCGGGCTCACGTGTGGATTGTTAGGGGGCCTGTAGATCGGAACAGCGCTTCGGGTTCGTATGTCGATTGACCGGGGGTTCCGCGCCGACCGGACGGGATCAGGTACGGGTGGACTAACGGTCGGCTCGCTGGCCGGGACTCGACGAACTCGCGGGCACAGGCCACCTGTGGACGGTCACGCCTCGTGGCGGGTGGCGAGCCCCGCGAGATGCGGGGCCTCCGGGAGGATGAGCTCCTCCATCGCCGTCGCCACGGCGTTCGAGCTGCCCGGCACACAGAAGGTCGGCGTCCCCGCGATCACACCGGCGGTCGCTCTGGAAGCCATGGCCCGGTGGCCGATCTCCTCCCAGGAAATGGTGCGGAACCGTTCGCCGAATCCGGGAATGGCCCGCTCGAAGAGTTTCTCGCAGGCCAGCGGGGTCACATCGTCGAGGGTCATCCCGGTCCCCCCCGTCGTGACGATGCAATCGACGTCGTTCCGGCCGGCGAGCTCGAGCACGGTCGCGCGGATGTCGGCGACGTCGTCTGCGGCGTAAGCCCGCGCGGTCACACGGGCCCCGTCGTCCCGGGCGAGCTCCGCGGCCGTGTCGCCGCCGGGATCATCGTCGGGGCCACGGGTGCTCGAGACCGTGGCGATACCGACGTAGAGTGGATCCAGGACGTCGTGACCGTGGTGATCAGTCGTCCGACGCTGCGCCCGCGGAGTGGGTGCATCGCTCATTGCGCGCCGATAAAACGGGCGGGCACGTAGAACTACGCGTTCGCCCTTACGCCGCGAACGGGTCGGGTCGGATCGGCTCGTCGGCGCGCTCGAGGATGCCCTCGCCGGTCTCGGTCAGCCAGTACTCGAAGCTTCCGTCGTCCGTCCGCTCTTCACGCGCCACAAGATCGTCGTTGAACATCCGGTAAAGCGTTGCAGAGGCCGTCGAGCGGCCCATCTCCCAGTCGGTGTCTTCCGAGAGGTCCACCACGTCCGACGCCGCGAGCGGCTCGTCGGCGTGATAAAGTACTGCCGCGATGTCATGACGGCGAGTCTCCGGCGTCAGCGTGGGGCCGTCCTCCGGCTGGGCCGGGGGCTCGACCTCCTCGAGATCGATCTCCGTGTCGAACTCGGTGGTCGCATACCCGATGGCATCACGGCTCTGCCAGGCGACCCACCCGAGCAGTACCAGCCCTTTCAATCGGAGCAACGCCACGAGCGCCCGCCGTGGCCGCGTGTCCGCCGCGTCGGTCGCCAGGAGGCGTATCACCGTATTCAGCAAGCGTCCAGGCGCCAGAACTTCGATAAGTGCAATGACAGTTACGGGAATCCGTCGGTCCATGCTACGGCTGGGGGCCGCTGCTACACAAAGCTTCCGTAGATGCGAGCGCTGCCGGGGCGCCCGGGAACTTTTTATTTTGTTCTCGACGATCGAACGGTCACATGCTGCGAACGGTCGCGATCGCCGGATTGGCTGTCCTCCTGGTGGCCAGCCTGACCGGCGCGAACGCGGCCTACGGGGTCGAACGGGGGCCCCTCGACGAGGATCGAACCAGCCGGGCTATCGATCGGGCGGACGTGGCCGACGTCGTGCGCGAGCGAGCGGTCCAGCAACTGACGGCGGAGGTAAACGACACCCGATTCAGCGAAGCCGGCGTCCCGGTCGAGGACATCGTGCGCGACGCGGTCGATCGCGCGTGGGTCCAAGCACAGATCGACCGGAACGTGGCCGGGGTGTACGCGTATATTCGCGGCGAACAGGACACGGTGCGGATCGAGCTCGCCGTCGGGACGCTGCGAAACGAGACGCGGGAGGCGATCCGCGCCCACACCGACTTCGCGGATATCGCGGCCGAGACGAGCGAGCGCAACCTGTCGGCCTTCGTGGAAAGCGAAGCCGCCTACGAGCAGGAGCGACAGGCATTGCGCGCGTCGGTCCTCGAGGAGCTCGGTGTCGCCCCGGAGGCGGGGTTCGGGCAGGAGGAACTCGCGACGATGCTCGAGAGCGAGGCCGGGTACCGATCCCAGCAGGCGACTTTCCGCGAGCGCATCGTCGAGGAGCTCATGAACGAAAGCAACGCCTCCACGGGGTTCGGCCACGAGCGGCTCGCCGCACTCCTCGAGAGCGAGGAGTCCTACCACGCCGAGCGAGCGGCCTTCCGGGAGGCTCAAAAGGAGCGCATCAACAACGAATCGCCCCGCGATCTCTCGGACGAGACGCTCGAGGCGGCGTACGAGCGCCGGCAGGACGAAATTATCGCAAACCTGACCGAGCAATTCCTCGATGAGCTCGAATTCGAGGACCTCCCGGAGGGAGTTGAACCGCCCGTCGAGGAGATGGCCAACACGACCGCGCATGCACTCGCCGGCAATCTCTCGTATGGGACCTTCACGAACCGCTATGACGCATACGTTGCACAGGTCAGGTCAGATCTCGAAACCCACGTGGGGACCAGCGGCACACAGTATCACGAGGACCTCCGGGAGGAGATGGACGTCCGACTTCCCGACGAGGCCCCCGGGCGGATCGAGAGCGATGTGGCCGACCTCGAAACGTTGGTGCTGACGGCGACGACGACCGACATGTCCTACGAGACCTTCGTCGCGGAGTACGAGGCGATCGCCGAGCGGATCGTCGAAAAGGCGACCACGGCGGTCTGGGAGAACCAGGAGGAGTACCGCGATGAGCTCGACGCCCACCTCCCGGAGAGGCCGAACGTCCCGGATCCGATCGTGCCCGAACTGAGCGCCACGGAATCGCTCCTGATCGAGGCCGTCCTCACCGACCTCGAGTATGAGGAGTTCAACCGGCGACTCGAGGCGATCGAGGCCAACGCCACGGATGCGTACGTCGATCACGTCTTCGATGAGGAACTCGCGGGCGACCGCACCCAGCAGCTCACGGCCGACGTCGAGCGACAGGCGGGCAACGAGCTCGCCCTCGCCCGGACCGCTGCCGGAGTGACGGGGCCGGTCGCGACGGGGCTGCTGCTCGTCGCCGCGATCCTCGGCGGGGCGATCACCGCCGTGGCGCGAACGTACGCCGGCGCCAGTCTCACCGTCGGGCTGTCGAGTGCGGTCGCCGGCGGCATCTCGGCGGCCGGGGTCCACCTCACCATGGCCCAGTTGCCAGCGATCGGGCCGCGCGATGGGGAACTCCTGGCCGAGCTCGCCGCCACACTACTCGCGCCGTTGCGGACCCAATCCATGCTCCTGCTCGGGCTGGGGATCGGCCTCCTCGGGATCGGCGCGGTCCTAGCGTTCACGGATATCGCCCCTTGGGCCGACGCGGACGACGACGTTCCCGACGACGAGTCTACTCGGGAGTGAGGTCGCGCTGTCGGAGGAGGACGTCCCCGGGGCCGGTCCGGGAGCCGCTGGGCAGAACGAGCCCGGCGTTGATGCTCGTGTCGATGCCGGTCTTCGTCCCGGGTCCGACGACGGCGCCGTACTTCCGCCGCCCGGTCGAGACCCGCTCGCCCTTGACGGTCGTCTCGACCGGCGCCGCGTCGTGCCCGCGGGTCGCGACCGTGGTGCCCGCCCCGAGGTTCACATTGGTCCCCAGCACGCTGTCGCCGACATAGGAGAGATGCCCGACGGTCGCCCCGGCAAACAGAACGCTCGCCTTGATTTCGACGGCGTGGCCGACCCGGGCCCCCTCGCCGATCACGGCGGGGCCCCGCACGTACGCGTTCGGTCCAACTTCCGCGCCCGAGCGGATCACCGCGGGGCCCTCGATCGTCACACCCTCGCGGACAGTGGCGCCGGGTTCGACGGCCACCGAGCCCTCGAGCGTCGCCCCGTCGCTCACCGTGCCCGCCAGCGAGCGCTCGAGGTCCTCGAGCTTCCAGGCGGTCGCCTCGAGGAGCTCCCAGGGGCGGCCGACGTCGAGCCAGCGCTCGAACCGGACTGGGGTTAACGCGTACGACCCGGTGAGTCTGTTGACGACGTCGGTGAGTTCGTACTCCCCCCGACTCGAGCGCGAGATGTCCGACAGCACGTCCAGGGCTGCCGCCGGAAGGGTGTACGCCCCCGCGTTGGCCAGCGTCGTCGGCGGATCGTCGGGTTTCTCGACCAGGTTCGCGATCGAGCCGTCCACGTCCAGTTCGAGGACGCCGTAGGCGGACGGATCCGCGACCTCGGTTGCGCCGACGGCCGGGGGCGAGCGGTACAGGGGGCCGAGCGCATCCGGCTCGACGAGGAGATCCCCGTTCACGACGGCGAAGTGCTCGCCGGTGAGCTGGGGTTGGGCCGCGCGGACCGCGTCGGCCGTCCCACGTTGCTCGTCCTGTTCGACGTACGTCACGGGCACGTCCCGGTAGCGGTCACCGAAATGCGCCCGGACGGTCTCGCCGCGGTAGCCGGTGACGAAAATCAGTTCCGTCGCCCCGGCGGCGACGGCGGCCCCGGCGACGTGATCGACGAGCGGTCGGTCCCCGACGGGCAACATCGGCTTGGGCATCACGTCCGTCAGCGGTTGCATCCGCGTGCCCCGCCCGGCCGCCAGGATCACCGTCTGCATACGGCCGGCGAGCGCGCGGCAGGGTAAAGGAATTCCGCACCTACCGATCCCCCAAGGTTACGGTCCGGTCGGCCGAACGGCGGCCATGTTCGGGACGAGCGGAATCCGGGGGCCGATCGGCGAAACCGTGACGCCGGGGCTCGGCGTCGACGTCGGCTCGGCCATCGCCCGGTGGGGCGCGGATCGGGTGGTGCTCGGCCGGGATCCACGCCCCAGCGGCGAGTACCTCTGTCAGGCGGTGGCGAGCGGGCTTCGACAGTACGGCGCGGATGTCCTGGATGTGGGTACGGGTGCGACCCCGACCATCGCCCGGGCGGTCGGGTGGTACGAGGCGGACTGCGGTATCGCCGTGACCGCCTCCCATAACCCACCGACGGACAACGGCTTCAAGCTCTGGTTACCCTCAGGGCAGGCGTTCCGACCCGCCGAACAGGATGCAATCGTCGCGCTGATGGAGGACGAACCGTCGAGCGATCGGGTGCGCTGGAACGAGGTGGGGCAACACCGCCACCTCGCGGCGGCCACGGAACGGCACCTCGAAACCCTCATCGAGACTGCCAAGCTCGAGCGACCACTGGACGTCGTCGTCGACGTCGGCAACGGGGCCGGCGGGGTGACGGCGACCGCGCTCGACCGGCTGGGCTGTGACGTCCTCACCCTCAATGCAGAACCCGATGGGGGCTTCCCGGGGCGGCCGAGCGAGCCGACGGCCGCGCACTGCGAGGACCTTCGGGCGACGGTCCCTGCCGTCGGGGCGGACCTCGGGATCGCCCACGACGGGGACGCGGACCGGATGCGGGCGGTGGACCCCCACGGGGCGTTCGTGTCCGGCGATACGACGTTGGCGCTGTTCGCGGCGGCCGCGGCCGATCCCGGCGACCGGGTCGCGGTCCCGATCGATGCGTCGCTCGCGATCGAGGATACCCTCGCCGCCTCGGACATCGAACTCGTCCGGACTCCCGTCGGCGACGTCTTCGTCGCCGAGGCGATCCGCGAGGCCGGCGCGGCCATCGGCGGCGAGCCCAGCGGGGCCT
>CAZAYR010000057.1:0-15439 GCA_964489365.1 uncultured Salinarchaeum sp. | reverse complement strand
TGGTCGACTGGGACGATTCTCAAAGCACCAACTGGCTGAGGTAAAAGCCAATCAACGCGAGGCTTGTGGCCAGGCCCACCAGAGCGGTCACCGAGAAGCGTCCGACGTTAACCGGCGCCCGGTATCCCTCATCGATGTCATCGTCCGTGTACCGGAGTTTGAGTAACGAGAGGTTCACGAGGACGAACACGACCAGCAACGACAAGTTCGCCAGCGAGGCCACGACGCCGAGATCGCCGAGGAGCGCGAACGGGACGGTTACCGCGGCGACGAGTAGCACCGCCGCGTGGGGCGTCCGCCGGGTCGGATGCACCCGGGCGAACACCGACGGGAACGAGTTGTACTCCTCCTTGGAGACGCCGTAGATGACGCGGGAGGTCGACACGAGGACGATCAGGACCGTGTTCGCCGTCGCGAACAGCGCGACCGCCGAAAGGCCCACGAACGCATCCTCGCCCCACCCGGCCCCTGCCACCTCGGCCAGCGGGGCCGCCGACCCACCGAGGACCTCCGGGTCCACCAGTCCGACCGCGGACAGTCCGACGAGCAAGTACACGAGACTCGAAACCAGGATCGAGACGCCGATCGCCCGCGGGATCGTCCGGCTGGGCGCTTCCATCTCCTCGGCGAGATTGACCAGCGATTCGAATCCGAGGTAGGCAAAGAACACCAGGAAGGTGGCGCCGATCACGCCCGGGATGCCCTGGCTCGTACGGGTCACGTCGACGGTCCCCCACGTCCCGACGCCGATGGCGATGATGAACAGGAGGCCGCCCACCTCGATGACGGTAAACAGTAGGTTGAGCCGGGTCGACTCCTCGATCCCCCAGAAGTTCACGAACGACATCACCAGGAGTAGGCCAATCGCCACCGGGCCGATCGAGAACGGGACGAACGCGGCGAGGTAGCCGCCGAACGCGAGCGCAACAGCCGCCGCGGAAATGATCCCCGTCAGGACTCGACACAGCGCGGCCAGCTCCGAGAGCCGCTTGTTCCCGAACGCCGCCCAGACGTAGAGGTACTCGCCTTCCCCTTTCGGATATCGGGAAGCGAGTTCGGCGTAGCTCAGCCCGGTGAACGTCGCCACCCCGGCGGCCAGCAGCAACGCGATCACGATGGACTCGCCGGTCTCCGCGACCGCCTCCCCGAGGATGGCATAGATGCCTGCACCGAGGATCAACCCGATTCCGTACACCGAAGCCTCGAGCAACCCGACGGTGCGCTCCAGCTCCGCCATGTGGGCCTCGTTGGGACGCGGCTGGCTTAGAGCACGTGGAACCCGCGCCGATTTCGGCACTTACGCATGGCCTCGCGCCATGCTCGCGACCTCCCCGATGTCGTCCTCGGCCTCGATATTGCGTAGCCGGTCGACGAGTGCCTCCACGGTCTCGTCCTCGAACGTCCCGGCAAAGCGCGCCTGGCCCCGGAACTTCTCGACCAGTGCCTCAGTCGGCATCGGGTTGGGCGGATCCCCCCGGGGTACGGGGACGAAGCGCGAACGTTCCTCGCCCTCCACCGTCCGGACCGCGACCTCGGCGCCCCACGAGTCGAGCTCCCGGTCGATGGCCTCCAGCTTGGTCCGGTCGATGAGGGCCCGGACGGTCTGATCGCCGACCGCGGCTGGAGTATATTCGGCGTTGCCCGCCCGCCCGCGGACGAGGGCGCTCGCGGCCGCATACTTGAAACTGAACAGCGCGTGCCCGGTCGGGTAGGCGTCCGGTTCGAACGGTTTCGCGTAGTGGCCAGCGAGCGCCCGGGGACGGACGACGAGTTCCCCCACGTCGGCCGGGTCGATGTCTTCCTCCCGGGACAGCGCGATCGCCGCCTCGATGGGCGCGTCGGTCGGCCGCCCGCCGGGATAGGGTTTGAAACACGCCTCCAGGTGGAACGTCTCGCCGAGGTTCTCGCCCAACACCTCGGGTGCGTCACACCCCGTCTCGAAGACCCCGTAGTACCCGCGGTCCCCGAACAGCGGCTCGTCGATGCCGGTCCAGCCGGCGGCCGCCAGGCGCGCGGCAAGGATGCCGTTGCGGGCCGACGCGCCTTGGCTCAGCTTGAACGACGCCGCCCCATCCCAGAGGCCCTGCCCCGCCCCCGACATCATGCTCACGGCGAGCGCGAGGGCTTCCGCCAGTTCATCCTGGGCCAGCCCGAACAATCGCCCGGCAATCGTCGCGCTCGCGAACGTCGTGACCGTCCCCCATTGCTCGAAGGCAGACACCGCGCCGGCGCCCGAGCCCGGCATCGGCCGGTCCCCGGCGGCCAACCAGATCCGCGCGGCGAGGTCATCGCCCACTGCGATCGCGGCCAGGAGTTCCTCGCCGGACACGCGGAGGTATTCGCCGACCGCGAGCCCGGTCAGGACGGACGTCTCGCTGATGTGTGATGGGACGCGTTCGCCGTCGACGATGAGCGTCAACGGCCCCCAGTCGAACGAACGTCCGGCGACACAGTTGAGGAACGCGGCATCCTGGAGCGGGAGCGATCGGCCGAGGCCGATCCCGGTGGCGCCCTCGTCGGTCGGCGCGCCCAGCGTGTCCGCGAGTGCCCGGACGTCGTCGAGTCCCGATCCGCCGATCGCACACCCCACCATATCGAGGAGCCGCCGGCACGTGTTCTCGACGGCCGCCGCCGGCAGGTCCTCGTACTGGATCGTCAGGGCGTGCTCGACCAGCTCGCGCCGGACCGCGTCGGCATCGCGCATGCTCGGTACTGGTTCGAGAGCCGGAGCCAGACCGGCATTAAACCCGCCGGTCGCCGGCGGTTTCGATCAACCTTTATGTGCCACCGATGTCCCCACCAGGCATGTCCGCGTATCGGGTGATCGATACGGACGCCCACTACCTCGAGGCCATCCCGAAGATCGCGGAATACGTCGACGAGCCCTGGCGGAGCCGGCTGACCAGCGACGGCGAGACCGAGGGCGACGCGCCGGCGGACATCTACCCGTCGAGTTCGGGCGATCGCGCGGTCTTCGGCCGGATCCGCCGCGACGACATCAACTGGCCGGATGTCTCCACGCCCGAGGAGCTCCCGGCGATCATGGCCCACCTCGGCGTCGACGCGACCATCGTCATCTCCCAGGTCGTGCTCTCGTTCGCGCGCATCCAGGGCGCCGACGAGCGTCCCGTGGTGCTCGCGGAAGGGTTTACCGAATACATGCTCGAGGAGGTCCTCGATCCCGGCGCGGGGATTTACACGATGGTCCCGATTCCCTATCAGGATCCGCACGTCGCCGTCGAGCTCCTCGATCGGGTCGGCGATGAGCCGGGGATCGTCGCGGGCTTGATGGTCACCGCCGGCGCGGAACCCCCGCTCGGGCACCGACGCTACGATCCGATCTACGCGAAGGCCGAGGAGCTCGGCCTCCCGATCGTCTTCCACGCCGGCGGGGGCGGGCTCGACCAGTACTACCTCAGCGGCTACGAGAAATTCATCGAGACCCACACGCTGGGCTTTCTGAACGCGAACATGGCCCAGCTCACGAGCCTGATCGTCCAGGGCACGCCGGTCAAGTTCCCCGACCTCGAGATCGTCTTCCAGGAGTCGGGCATCTTCTGGATCCCGATGATGATGCATCGGCTCGATTCCGAGTACCTGAAACGACAATCCGAGGCGCCCCTGCTCGAGCAGCGCCCGAGCAAGTACATCAAGGAATTTCACTTCGGGATCCAGCCACTGGAGGTCCCCGAAAACGAGGACCACCTCGCGCACGTGATCGAGATGCTCGGTGGCCCCGACCGGCTCATGTACGCGTCCGATTACCCCCACTGGGACTACGACTTGCCCCAGGTGATCACGGATCGTCCGTGCCTGAGCGACACCGAAAAACAACGGATTCTGGCGGACAACGCGGCGGAGGTGTTCGGCATATGACCGAAACGGTGTGCCCGCTCGACGAACTCCCGGCGGGCGAACGGGTCGTCCACGAAACCGTGGACGGTCGCGAGATCGCCGTGCTGAACGTCGAAGGCGAACTCTACGCGATCAGCAACACCTGTGCCCACCGGGGCGGGCCGATCTGCGAGGGGAAGGTCCAGGGTGCGCTGGTCGGGGAGTTCGTCGAGCCGGGCGAGCGGGTCGAGGAGTCCTTCGCCGACGACCTCGCGATCGCGTGCCCGTGGCACGGCTGGGAGTACGACCTCGCGACGGGGGTGCACCTGGGCGACGAGGATATCGCCATCCCGACCTACGACGTGTACGTCGAGGACGGGACCGTTTTCCTCGACGTCTAGCTACCCGATCGTCACCGGCTCCTTACCGTCGGTCACGTACTCCTCGAGCAGGTCCTCGTCGAGCTCGCAGCCGAGCCCCGGCCCCTCCGGCGGGTACATCCGGCCGTCCTCGACCTTCGGCACCTCCGGGTTCTTTCCCAGGTCGTCCGTGATCGGCGAGTCGACGGTCTCGTACTGGTCGTGGACGACGAGGTTCCCGACGTTTTCCTGCTCGAGCTCGGCCATCCACTCGTTTGCGAACAGGAAGTGGGCCTGCCAGGCGGTCTCGAAGGCGCTGCCGACCATGCTGCCGGTCATGACGGGGAGGCCCGCCGCCTCGGCCAGGGCGGTCCACTTCTGGGCTTTGCGGATACCGCCGACCTTGGTGAGTTTCAAAAACAGCGAGTCGGCCGCGTCCTGGCGGATGAGGCGCAGGACGTCCGAGAGCTTGGTGGCCGATTCGTCCGCACAGATCGGAATGTCGACCTGTTGGCGTAGCCGAGCGAGGTTCTCGATCTCGCCCCACGGGATCGGTTGCTCGCAGAGAAGCACGTCGTACTGTTCCATACGTCGCAGGGCGCGCAGGGCCTCGAAGTAACTCCAGGTGCCGTTGGCGTCGATCCCGATCCGGAAGTCCGGGCCCACGGCCTCGCGGACGGCCTCCAGGTTCGCGAGGTCCTCCGCGAGGCTGTCCCGGCCGACCTTCAGCTTCGCCGATGTGTAGCCCGCCCCCCTGACATCCGCGGCGATCTCCGCGGCTTCCCCGGGCGTATCGAAGGTGCCGTAGCCGATGACCCAGCCGAGCTCGAGGCTCTCGTTGGCACACCCCCCGAGCAGGTCGTAAACCGGCACGTCCCGAGCCTTCCCGACGAGATCGTAGAGCGCACAGTCGACCAGCGCGAGCGCCTGGTCGGAGTATTTCGCGGCGCCGTCGAGGTCCGCGATGAGCCGATTGATGTGGTTCGGGTCCGCGCCGATGAGGGTGTGTGGAGCGGTCTCGCAGAGGAACCCGATAATCGATTCCTGGGTGTCGCCGGTGTAGGGCAGCGCCGTCCCGCCAGTCTCGCCGATCCCGGTCACGCCCGCGTCGGTGTGGAGCTTGAGGAGGACGCTCTCCGAACCGGTCACTTCCCGCCCCTGGATGTGGCGCGTCCGCTTCCAGGGGATCGAGATCGGGTAGCACTCGATCTCGGTGATTTCCATGGTAGTCCGGCCGAGCGGCGGCCAATAAGCGTTGTCCTGGGGCCCAAAACACTATGTCAGCGGTCAAGGGAGTCTCCCCGCATGTCCGCGATCACGGTCGGGCAGATCGGCCTGGGCCAGATGGGTGGGAGCGTCGCACAGCACCTCCTCGAGGAGGGATTCGATGTCGTCGGGTTCGACATTAGCGAGGAGGCGATGGCCTCGTTCGAGGAGGCCGGCGGTCGAGGGCTCGATTCGAACGCCGCGGTGGCCGCCGAGGCCGACGTCGTGCTGTTCGCGTTACACTACCCCGAGATCGTCGAGGAGGTCTTCTTCGGCCCGGAGGGGATCGTCGCGGGCGCGGAGGGCGACCTGATCTGTATCGAGCAGAGTACGGTCCCCCCGGACACGACGCGGTCGCTGGCGGTCGAGCTCGAGGGCACGGGAATCGATCTCCTCGGGGCGCCCTTCCAGGGCAATCCCTACAACGCCCGTCAGGGCGCCCTCGTCCTGCCGATCGGCGGCGAGTGGTCGGTGTACGAGGACGAGCGGGTCCGGACAGTCCTCGACGCGGAAAGCCGGGAGCACAACTACATGGGGCCGATCGGTGCCGGGAAGGCCACGAAACTGGTCAGCCAGTGCATGACCCTCGGGAACACCGCGGTCGCGCTCGAGGCGCTTGCCCTCGGCGCGGCCCAGGGCCTCGAGCCCGGACGGCTCCACGAGGCGCTGAAGTGGGGTGGCGCGACGTCGCTCGCCTTCCGGCTGTTCGTCCCGACGGCGCTGACCCGAGATTTCGAGCCGATCTTCCCCGTCGAATATACGCTCAAGGATCTCCGCTTCGCGCTCCGGGCGGCCGAGGACGCGGACTTCCCGCTCCGGATCGCCAGCACGATCCTCCAGGAGTACACGGCCGCGGCGGCGATGGGGTACGGCGAGGAGGGCACCCCAGCGGTGGCGAAGGTCTTCGAGGCGTACCTCGACGATACTCTCGAGGCCGAAGGCGAGGTCGAGGTCCCCGAGGGCGACCCGGTGTTCGCCCAGTAACGGCTGATCGCTTTAGTAGGTGGCCCGGAAACCGCCAACCGGATGGCGGGCAACACCGCGGCGCTGGCGACGTTTGCCGACGAAATCGGCTGGAAGGATCTCCCGGACGACATTGTACGCGAGGCCAAACGCACGCTGCTCGATCACATCGGCTGCGCGCTCGGCGGGCACGCCACTGAACGTGGACGGATGAGCGTCGACACCTCCCGCCAGCTCGGGGGGCCATCCGCTGCCTCGATCCTCGGGGAGGACACGAAGGTGTCCCCCGACGACGCGGCCTTCGCGAACGCCGAGCTCATGATCGCGCTCGATTACTCGAACATCGTCGCCGGCGGGCACGACGGGCTGTACGTGTTGCCCACCCAGCTCGCGATGGCCGAACTCGCCGGGGCGTCGGGGCGGGAGGTACTCGCGGCCACCGCGGTCGCGCTGGAGGTCTCGGCACGGCTGGGCCGGGCGCTCGACAAGCACACGCTCACGACCGAGGAGCTCCGCGCGCGCCTCGATCGGGAAACGGAGCTCATGACCGGTAACGCGTACGCGAACTTCGGTGCCGTGGCGGGCGCCGGACGACTCCTGGATTTCGATGCGGACCGGATGCGACACGCGCTCGGCATCGCAGGACATCTCGGGATGATCCACAGCTACGGGCGATGGGGTCACAGCGAGCAGAGCTACATGGCGAAATACGGGATCCCGGGCTGGCAGAACGCCGGCGCGGTCCGGGCCGCGTTGCTCGCCGCGCAAGGCTACACCGGCGATGTGACCGTGCTCGACGATCCCGAGCGGGGCTATCCGCACTTCGCCCGCTACGATGTCTGGTACCCCGAGCGGATCACCCGAGCCCTCGGTGAGGAGTGGGTATTCAACGTCAGGATGCACTACAAGCCCTACCCCTGCTGTGGAGCCTTCCACTGCGCGCTGGACTGTTTCTACGACATCCTCGAGGAACACGACCTCTCGCCGGGCGAGATCACTGCAGTCAGGCCGTTCTGTCGGACTGCTATGAAGTCGTTCCCGTCCGGGGGGATCGAGGGCTTGCAGTTCGACCCCGGCTACGTGTTCGCGGTCGCGGCCCACCGCGTGCCGCGGGGCCCGGCGTGGTACGACGCGGAGACAAGGGAGGATCCCGACATCCAGGCGTTCGCCGGGAAGGTCTCGTGTGCGGCCCATCCCGATTACCGTGAGGTCCGGGAGGACGACCCGTTGACCGAGCTCGGCAAGGTCGAGGTCGAGGCGAGAGGCCGGACGTTCACGACCGAACGACGGTATCGCCGGGGCACGGCCGGGACCGACGCCATGTTCCGCGACGAGGCGCTGTCCGCGAAGTTCCGGCGGAACGCGAGCCGCGTGCTCCCGGACGAGCGCATCGACCGAGCCCTCGAGCTGTTGTGGCACCTCGAGGAGCTAGACGACATCCGCGAACTGACCGCCGTGGTCGCACCCACTGGATGATGTCCGACGGCGGTGTGCAGTGCAGCCAAGGTTCCGGACAATGCACGGAGGCCTCCGTGCGGCGCCGCGGGGTGCGATGGTCGAACCTTGCGTGCAGACGCGGAGCGAAAACCGAGCGACGATGGGATCAAATCGTGCAATCACGGACCCCGGACGGGCCGAGCCCGGGAGGATCGCTGGCGATCGTGCATCACTGCTCGGTCACCGTTGGCTCCCCGGTCGTCGTCTCGTCGCCTTTGCGTGTGACGACCAACTCCCGGACGCTTCGCACGGTCGTCCAGTAGAAGTCATCGAGGGCCGCAACCGCCCGAATGACCGCTAACGGGAGGACTACCGCGGCGAGGGCGGCGGCGACGGCGACGAGCAGCGCGGCGAACACCATTGGTTCGACAGCGATCCATGCGGCGAAGCCACACAACATGGCCGCGGCCACGGCTAACTCGGCGCGCGTCAGATCGCCTCGCGGGGGTTTGGGACGGTCGGGTCGAGGTCGGTATCGGCTATCGTGTCGCATTGTCTGATTGGTGTCGATGACCGGGGAGCGCCGGCGGGCGCTCGACGAAACCCGGCAGGTCGGCCACGGGCGGACGCCGATTGGCGGAGCGACGGGACCATCGCGGGACGGAACGCGACGCGGGCGGCCGGCGGGCCGTGGCCGAACGGAGCGCAAGGTCGGGTTCGATCCGGCCGCCGCGGGCAGGGAATCTGCCAGGAACGGCCGCACCTACTGCCAGAAAGCAGGTAGCGGGGACGGGCTCATGTTCGCAGTCGGGACGTATCGGCAGGAGATAATAAACGTACTGCGAGATGCGATAGCGTGGGACTGGTCCACATCCGCCGCGATCGAGCGCGGGTCCATGCCCGTTGGACCGCTCGACACGGACCAACGTGGGCACTGGGGTCGGGATGTGTTGACGGACTGGTCCCTTCTGATTCTCCGACGGGGTTCCATCGTCAAGGTCGCCGCTGACAATGACGGTTCGTGTTCCCGGTCTCGCGAACGTCCGGGTGGCCCGCCGATCGAACGTCATCAGTCCGCCCCCGCAGGATTCCCGGCGAGATCGCGCGGGCTCGCGTCTGCGTTCGTCCTGGGTTCGGCCACCTGTGTGAACACCAGCACGAACCCGACGGCGGCAAGCGCCGCCCCGAAGGCGAAGGGCACGGCGAATCCGAAGCCGACCAAGGCGCCCGCCGTCAGCGGACCGATCGCCGTGCCCAGCCCGAAACTCATCGTCAGCACGGAGAGCTTGCTGCCGCCGTCGCGCTCCGTCGCGATGTCCCCTGCGAGCGCGAGTCCCGGGGCGAAGACGAGGGCGCCAGCGACCCCCTGCCCGATCCGCGTGGCGAGCATCCCGATCGAGGTCGTCACGAACCCCTGGGCGAGCGTCGCGGGCACGAGAATCGCCAGGCCTCCCAGGAGGAACGGGCGGCGCCCGATGCGGTCGCTCGCCTTTCCGACGGGAATCTGGAGCAGGACCTGCGCGAGGACGAAGGCCCCGAACTGGAGGCCGAACCACGTCGTGTGTTGGGACAGGCGTTCGTTGATCACCGGCTCGAGGGCCCCGATCAGGCCGATCGCGATGGCCACGAACAGCGCCGACAACCCCAGGGTAAAGATCGGATCGAGCAGCCGGCCGGATGCGCGTGCGAACACGTCGATCGAGAGGTCCTCGCCGGCGCTCGCCTCGAGCTCGGCGGGATCGGACACGAACATCGCGACGAGGACGAAACTCACGAACACGGTCGCGCCGGCCACGAGGAAGGCGGCGTCATATCCGCCTAGGGTCCCCGCAAGCCCAATCGCCGACACCGAGTACGGCCCGGCGTCGACGATCAGACCGGCCCCGATCGGACCGAGCCCGACGCCGAGCAGGCGGAAGGTGTTGTACAACCCCATGTTCCCGCCCCGCGAGCTGTCGGTGGAGAAGTCGTTCACGAGTGCGACGGTACTCGGAATCGTGAAGGCGACGCCGACACCTTGCGCGGCCCGGACGACGAGCACGGAGACGTAATCGCCGGCGAGGGCGTAGGCGAGGTTCGCGAGCGCCAGCACCGCGAGTCCGACCAGGACGTAGAGCTTCCGGCGCCCGGTGCGATCGGACAGCCGGCCGGTGATCGGCTGGCCGAGGCTGTTCAGGAGCCCGTACAATGACAACACGACCCCGGTGAGAAACGCCGGCGAGAGGCCGAAGGTGGCGTCGCCGAGCTGGCCGCTGGCGATCAGCAACGGGATCACGACGATCAGGAACGAGTTCCCGACCGCATCGGCGAACCGGGCCAGCGCGAGGACGAGCACGCGCCGGTCGGTGGCTTCGTCCGGACTCATGGTACGAGCGGACTCCTATGGTGATCGCTGTCGACGCGATACGATGCGACCGTTCCGAGAGAGCGTGGCAGCAGCATATACTTCGCTACGCACCGTTCCCCCGATGCGGTGACTCCGGACATACTGGGTGGGTTTATATCGGGCGGTCGGGGCGGGGGATCGACGCCCGTGGCGAGAGCCCCGCAAAAATGAACCCCACATATACGGGGATGCGGGCATGGGCCTCCGGCGATGTGGTGACATATGGTCGCCGACGGGACCGACAACGGCGCGAATGAGGCTCAGAGTCCGCCCGGGGACGAATGGGCCAACACGTGGAATCGGATCCGGTATGGCCTCTATGCCCCGCTGTACGGGGTGATCGCGAGGCCCCTGTCGGCTGGCCGACAGCGGGCGATCGAGCGGCTGGATCTCGAGGATGGCGAGCGGGTACTGATCGTCGGGAGTGGCCCGGGGGTCGATTTCGGGCATCTCCCCGAGGATGTCGAGGTGACCGCCGTCGATCTGACCCCGGCGATGGTCCGTCGGACCGAAGCGCGCGCCGCGGCGCTCGGACGGGATGTCGACGCACGGGTCGCCGACGCCCAGTCCCTCCCCTTCCCGGACGATCGCTTCGACGCCGTGTTACTTCACCTGATCCTGTCCGTCGTGCCGGATCCCGATGCGGTGACGGCCGAAACCGCCCGGGTCCTGGCGCCCGGGGGTCGCGTTTCGATCTACGATAAATTCGTCCCGTCCGGCGCGTCACCGTCCTTGCTCCGACGCGCGGTGAATCCGTTGGCGAAGGCCCTGTTCTCCGATCTCACCCGGTCGCTGAGACCGATGCTGGAGGGGACTGGGCTCGAGATCGGCAGGCGGGATGCGTTTCTCAATGGACTGTACACGGTCACGATCGCCCGGCCGGAGGGCCCGCCGCCTGAGGACTAACGTGACTCCCAGCCCGTCGGCGCGTCGTACGGCGCGCGAAACCCGACGGCCTCGATCCCGCGAATCTTGCCACCGCTGATGCGGAAGACGTGCATCGCCACCGTGTCGAACGGGTCGTACTCCCGCTCGACGGCGTCGAGCTCGGGCACGCCGACGATGTCCAGAGTCGTTTCCTCCATGGAATGGCGTAACTGCGAGAACCCACAGACCAACCCCGTCTCGACGTCCGCGATGTCGACCCGGACGGGCTCGATACCCGTGATATAGCTCATTGCACCTGAGTCGAGTTGTTCGCCACAGTCGAGTGTCCGCAACAGCTGTGCCGCGTCGGGATCCGGCGGTGGAGTCTTACAGGTCGTCTGGAACCCGTTCTCCCGGCGCACACAGTTCGGGGCGAACGGCGCCAGACCCCCGTCATCCTCGATCACCGCGTCGTAGTAATCCTCGGCGATCTCCAGGAGCTCGGGGCGCGTGTTGCGGTGTGCTGGCGGGACCGGATGCCGGAAGATCGAACGCGGCGCCTCCAGGTTGTCGAGGTTCGTGTGCCCGTCCAGCCCCGGCGTCAACCCACGGCCGATGACGTGCTCGACTTCGCTGATGCGTCCGTCGTCGAGCTGGAGCCGGAGCCCCAGGAGGACCGGATCCCCCGCCTCGCTGACGACGCCGAGGAACCCGACCTGGCGGGCAGCCGGATCCGGGACGTAGAGTCGGAAGTCCTCCGGCGCCGCCGAGGCCGTCCCCCAGAGGCCGGCGCCCGGCGCCGTAGGTTCGATTTTTTCGACGAACCGCACGTCGGCCGCCAGCGGCACGGCCGCCGGATCGTTCGCCACGAGCGCGGAAAGATACTCGTCGACGAGCCGTGTTAACCGCTCGCGCATGGCGAGAGATTCCTCGGTTTCGTCGCCTTCGACGGGATCTGCCATACGGCGAGCACCGCACACGACGATCATGAATCCTCCCGCCGACTGGGGATGGGCGGTCCAGGCGCGAACGCATCGTTTTTCGCCACCACCCGGGTCGTGCCGCACGTGACGCTGGTCGCGACGCTACTCGCCGGGGTGCTCTTTGGGCTCGCCCTCGCGGCACCGCCGGGGCCGATGAACGCGATCATCGCCGAGGAGAACGTCCTCCGGGGCTGGGGAGCCGGATTCCGCGCCGGGCTGGGGGCGATGACCGCCGACATGGCCTTCTTCCTCTTGACCCTCGTCAGCGCCGTCTCGATCGTCGATCGTTTCCCGACCGTGCGCGCCGTGATGATCGCGCTCGGCGGGCTTCTCATGTGGTATTTCGCGTATGCGGCGGTGGCCGGCGCACGGGCGGTCGTTCGACCGGACGGTCGGCTCGACCCGGAGTCACGGGGCTTCTCGAAGACACTGGTCCTCGCCTGCACGAACCCGTATCAGATCCTCTTCTGGCTGACGATCGGCGTCGGGCTCCTCAGACCGGGCGAATTCGACGT
The DNA here is from genome assembly GCA_964489365.1 of uncultured Salinarchaeum sp. Taxonomy (GTDB): domain Archaea; phylum Halobacteriota; class Halobacteria; order Halobacteriales; family SKNY01; genus SKNY01. The sequence continues at coordinate 2,829 of CAZAYR010000057.1, read as the reverse complement.
CCTCGCGTACCTCCCGGCCGCCGTCCTCCGGACGGTCGACGTGACCGGGGTGCTCGTCGTGCGGACGGGTAGCCCGGTGCTGCTAGTGGGGCTGTTCGGCGGCATCCTCGTCTGGATCGTGGCGTTCCCGGCCGCCCTCGTCGGCGCGGTCGTCGGATCGACGCCTTCGCCCCGATCATCGCCGTCATCAGCGCGGTCGTGATGGCCGGGTACGGCGTCGCCTTTCTCGCGGACGCGCTCGGGGTACTTCTCTGAGGCCGTCCCGCCCTGGGCAAACGTGGGAGCGACCGCGTCACGGTGCGCGAGAAGTACGGCGGGTGGCGTTGGGGGTGTTAGGGTTTCTTTTCGAGTGCCTTCTCCGCCGCGAGCCGCGCGTGTTCGGTCGCTGCGGCGGCGTGTTCGCTCGCGGTCTCCGGATCTTCCACCTGGTGTGCTTCTGCCTTCCTGGTGGCGCGTCGCCGTCGCCACCGTCGGAGCGTCACGATGCCAATGCCGATCGCGATCACCGCGCCGAGCCGTCGTCGTAACGATGCCATGGCAACGGGAAGGCGGCGCGAGTCGGCATGAGTATGGTGGCAATAATCCGGTGGGATCGTCCGTCGCTGCCCGAGTCGCGCCCTCGGGCCCGGGCCGTGACCACCTCCCCGGAATCAGTTGTGGCCGCTCGTGTCCGCCACCGTAGAGTGGCCGTCCTCCGATGGGGCCGACGGGCCGGCCCCGAGGGAGACGGTCCCTCGCTCGTCGACGGTGATGGCGTACCCGTGATAGGTAAATTCGACCTTGAGTGCCCCAGCGGTGCCGGCGACGATACGCTCGAGGGCCTCCGGATCGATCGCGTCGAAGAGACATGGGTCGAGATCGAGCGGATCGACCTCTTCCTGCGCGGCGACGCGTTTGACGATTTCCGTCCCGAGCGAAGGCGCTTGAGGCATGGACCGTAGGTGGACGGGCGGGCGTTAAAGTGTACTGGTCACGCGACGAAAAACCCAACACATCCCCGAGCGGTCTGTTTATCCCACAGAAACACCACCGCAAATTCACTCGACGAGGTCGACGCCGAAGTGATCGAACGGACGGACCTGCAGGTTCTTGACCACCTGGGTCGAGATGACTTCGATGCCGAGATCCTCGAGTTCCGCGATCGTCTCGTCGGCGGCATTTGAATCGACGGCGACGAGTTCGAAATGGATGTTGTGGTCGCCCGTCATCAGCTCCCGCACGTTCACGATGCCGGGGAGGTCGACCGCCTCGGTGGCGACCGCGTGTCGATCGGCCGTCCGGACCCGGCCGATGATGAACATGTGGAGGTCGAACCCGGCTCGCTCGTAATCGATCTCCGGGTAGTAGCCCTGGATCACGCCGTCTTCCTCCAGTTGGGCCATCCGGTTACGGACCGTACTCGCGGAGACGCCCACCCGGTCGCCCATGTCGGCCGCGGTCGCGTTTCGGGCGTCCTCTTGGAGCACGTGGAGGATGCCGCGGTCGACGTCGTCGAGATGTTCGACCATAGTTCAACGTGCGCGCTCGGCTCAAAGAAGCTTTGTTCGGCTCCGAAGGGTCGGTTCTCTCATCCGGAGGCTTCCGCGAGAAGGGTGGCCTCGACGAGCCGCTGGACGCCGTCGCGCACCTCGCCCGCCCGGGCCTCGTTCGTCGTCGCCTGGAGGGTCAGCGAGCCGGTGATGACGGTCACCAACAGCGCGGCGGTCCGGTCGGGCTCGACCGGCCGGAAGACCCCTTCGTCGATCCCGGCTTCGATGATTTCCGCGAGGCGCTCCCGGAAGAAGCGATCGTGCCGGGTGAAGTGATCCCGGTATCGCTCGTCGTTGGCCCCCTGGGCCCGGAGCTCGGCCATCGCGCGGATGAACGCGCCGTGGCCGGGGGGGTTCCCCTCCGCCACCATCCCGTCGAGGACACGTTCGAGGCGGTCGACGGCGCCCGTCGACGGTTCCCGGGGCACGCGCTCGTCGAACTCCTCGAGCATGTACGCGAGGAAATCCAGCAGGAGTTCGTCCTTGCCGTCGTAGTGATGGTAGATCAGTGAGGTACTCTTCCCGAAGTGCTCGCCGATCCGCTGGATCGTCAGGGCCGCGTATCCGTACTCGCAGAGCGCGTGGTACGTCGCGCGGAGGATTGCCGCCTCGGTGCCGTCGGCATCCTCGAAGAATGGGGGTGTCTCGTCCATGCTTGTCACCTCCCGGCGGACGGGCTCGACCCCCGTCCTCCGTTGCGCCCCGGACGTGATACGATCGCGCTCATTGGACGTCGGCGCTCGCCGCCCGCCTCAGCAGGACGACCGCGACCGCCCCGAAGGCCAGGTCGAGCACGAGCAGGACCGCCAAGGCGGGGATCACGGCATCCCAGATCCCGCCGAAGGCCGAGACCTCGATGACGGTCATCACGTCCTCGCCGAGCATGATCGAACGGACGCCGTCGACCCCGTAGGTGATAGGGTTGAACTTCGCGACCGTCTGGATCCATCCCGGCAGGACGTCGACCGGCAGGAACGCGCTCGAGACGAACAACAGCGGGAACTGAATCAGGTTGGCCCCGATGATCGTCGATTCCTGATCGCGAGTGAGGATGGCGACGACGTTCGAGAAGGCGGTAAACCACACGGCAAAGACCACCGTCATCGCGACGATCCCGACGACGCCGAGGAGGCCGGTGTGGACGAATTCGCCGAAGCCGGCCCCGGTGTTGAGATACAGGATCACGTACCCGAGCCCCAGGATGATCACCGTCTGCACGACGATTCGGACCACTTCCGAGAGCGCCTTTCCGAGGAACATCGCCCCCCGGCTGATCGGCGAGACGAGCATCTTCTCGAAC
>CAZAYR010000056.1:0-15530 GCA_964489365.1 uncultured Salinarchaeum sp. | reverse complement strand
GAGGACGACCGGGCTGACCGTGATGAGGAGGATGCCGATGGCAAGGAACCGCATGGCCTCGCTGTCATGCCGGCGGTATCCGCGGTATGCGGTCCCCGCGACGATGCTGCCGGCGACGGCCGTCGCCAACGCCGTGGCCAGCAGGACCAATCCGGGGTCAGCGGCGACCATAGATCACCCCCCGGATGACGAGCAACCCCAGCAGCTGGGCGGTCGTCGCGCCGATCTCGCGCCAGGCGGGCGCGATCGCCGGGACGTTCGAAAGCAGCAACCGGAGCAGCATGGGCACCGTGGTCAACAGCACGAGCCCGACGCCGAGGAGCAGCATGTCCGACGAGCCACCCGCTCGATACCCCCGATACAGCCGCACCGCGAGAAAGATCGAGAGCGCGGTCGCGACCAGCAGCGCGCCGAACACCGCGAGCACGACCCCCGGGCCCGCGGTGGTTTGGGCCGTCGACGACACCGTGACCGCACGGATCATTTGAACCCCTCGTAGAGTCGGGTGAACCGGTCGGCGGGCGATTCCTCTTCCATCAACCGATCGATCTCGACGTCGAAGCCTTCCTCCTCGAGCCGGATGCGGACCTCCCTGAGCTGGGCCGAATAGACGGTGTAGTGGTGCCCGTCCGGATCGAGCTGGTGTTGTCCGTCGATCAACCCGTACTCCTCGAGGTCGTCGATACGCCGGTAAATGGTGGACGGGTCCGCGTCACAGAGATCGCTAATGGTCGCGACGGACCGGGGCTCCTCGCGTGTATAGCGGAGAATCCGCTGGTTGTACTCGTCACTGAGGAGGGTGACGACGTCCGTCCCGCCGTCGACCATGCGGCGAGAGTGCGAACGTCGGCGCATTAATGACACGGTTACACGGATGTCGATTCGCGCGACGTTTTTGGACCCCCTCGACGACTTGCGAGCTCGACGGATCGGAGCAACCTTTTAGCGTCCGATCCCCGCAGCCCCTGTATGTCCACGCACCGGTGGCGACGCTCGGCCCGGGGCGTGGCCGGGTGGGCCCGTCGGCTCTTCGGCGTGTTCCTCAGGCGGGACACCTACGCCAACGTCGCCTACGTCCTGCTGGCGTTCCCGCTCGGGCTGGGCTATTTTATTACCTTCACGATCGGCCTGTCGCTGGGGATCGGGCTGACGGTGATCCTCGTCGGGTTCATCGTTCTCGCGCTCACGTTCGGACTCGGTCTTACGCTTGGCAGCCTGGAGCGACGACTCAACAACTGGCTACTTGGCACGGATCTCGGGGCGAAAACGGAACTCGCCGGGGACGGGCTCCGCGACCGGGGGAAAGCGTTGCTTCTTGACGTGCGGTCGTGGACGCCGCTGCTCTACTTACCCGTCAAGTTCGCACTGGGACTCATCGGGTTCGTCTGGCTGTTTACCGCGAGCACGACGGCGATCGCCATGGTCACCGTGCCGCTGTACTACGATCGTCCCGGCGTCTACGTGGGGATCGTGTCCGATCGCGCACCGGAGATCCACCAGACGATCCAGCTCGGATGGAACTACATGCTCGTCGGCTTCGAGGCCGCGTTCACGCTCGGATATTGGGAGATCGACACCCTGCCTCAGGCGTTGCTCGTCGGGCTGCTCGGGCTGGTGCTGTTGGGCCTGACGCTCCATGTGGTCAACGGCCTCGCGGCCATCTGGATTCGGTTCGCGCGGGCGGCGCTCGACGGCGGATACGACCCGCTCGGGTTCGCGTGGGGCGGGGATAACGGCGCGTAGCCCGTTACGGAATGCGCGACTCGGGCTCGAGGGGCTGGCCATCGAGGTAGACCTCGGCGTCACCGGCCACCCGCACGTCGACCACCTCGCCGTGGAATCGGTAGCCGTGGACCGCATCACGTACCGCCCCTTCGGCGTTTCGCCCGGAGATGTTCTTCGCCGCATCGAACGCCAGGCTCCCGTCGTCCGACAAGCGGCCGGATACGGTGAGATCGTAGGTCGCGAGCGAGCCGTCGCCGACGATGTGAAGCGTGTGGGTCCCCTCCGCCGTCGCGTTCGTGGTTACACCCATCAGACTGCCTCCCAGTAATGTCGAGAGCATCCCGAGTTTGACGTACCCGCGTCGCCCCACCAGGGGCCCGTCGTCGTCCTCGAAACGCTCCGATCGTTCCAGCTTGCGTGCCATGCGGCTTAGCTTTCGCATAACGTAGTTAAGTGCTTTCTTTCTATCAAGTATCGGCGGCGAATATACTCACGGAGAATTACTAAACTAGTCCGTACAGTCCGCCTACTCCTGTTCAACTACGTTCTCGCGCTCGTATCCACGCTCGATCGTAGTGAGTGAGATGGCATAGACGGTGTCGCACTCGGGACACGAGATGCGAGTGTCGAACCGTTCTTCGTGGCCTCGGGTTTCGCCCACGACCTCGTGCCCACAGCCACACTCAAACCGAAATTCCACAAGGGGGGATAGGGCCAGTGATCGTATTAATCTAACGGGGCGCCCGCCCGTTAGGGCGCGATTTCCCACGATTTTGGTCAGCCGGGGAAACACTCCTTGATACTCTGGTAAGGCGTCAATACCTTTCTATTATTGTGAACGTGGCAGAAAGGAAATACTTATTCGATTATGTCCGAGCTAACCGCGCATGGCACGCAAGCTGGCGGAGGACGGGAACGATCACGAGACGAACGAGGACGTTACGGAAGGACTACTCGGACGACGGGACTGCCTGAAGGCCGGCGCTGGCGCGCTTCTGGCCGGCGCGGGGGTCGCCCTCGGCGCGAGTCCGGCGGCGGCGGATGGTCACGAGTACCAGACCGTCAGCCTCGATCCGGGCCAACAGCTCGTGTACGTCATCGAGGACGGCGAGCGCCTCGGCGACGTCCTCGTCGACCAGACCGCCTCGGGGGCGATGCTCTCCCTGCGCGTCGCCGAGGACGCCAACGACTGGGTGATCGAGAACGTCGGGTGGAAGGGACTCGCTCCCTCCGGGAGCAACCGGCAGGAGACGTTTTTGATCAACGTGCGGGGCAATGGACGGATCGAGAACGTCTTCATCGATCAGCGGGATCACGCGGGCCGGCCGGGTTCGGACGTGGGTGGGATCTGGACGTACTCGGATTCCCACCACGGGCATGTCCGGTGTCGACACAACTTCATCGCCGGCTGCGGGAACAACGCCTGCTACCCATCGGGCGACGGGTGGTCGCAAAACCCGGCATCGGGGACGGTGGAACACTACCGGAGTTATCACCGTGACAACACGGTCTCGAACTTCCGACCCGGTCAGGAGGACTGTTACGTCCGCGAGTGCGTGTCGGTCGTCAACGATCCCGACGGCACGCGCGGTGGGTACCCGTCGACGGGATCACAGCTTTCCCGCGCGATCTGGGCCTGGCATCACCCGAATATCTACGTGGAGAACACACAGATCTGGCACGATCCGGACGACGTAAACCCCGCGGAACCGTTCTGGGCGACCCTACGGAGCCGCTCGGCCGGCAACTCATGCGAGCTGCAGCTCGTGGATTGCGACATTAACCCGAGCTGGGAGGAGGCGGGGCGCGACCTCGTCCCGCGGAACGCCGGTGGCGGGACGAACGGGCGCCACGTCGACTTCCACGGCCTCGGGTACGACCCGGACGTGTCCGTGCTCGGCGAGGGGGTCCCCACGACGCCGGAGATGGCAGCCGCGGGCGAACGGAACCTGCCGCCCGAGCTCGGAACGGCTCCGAGCGGGGGCGTCGGGGAATTCCGACGTCGCGACGTCGAGGCGTTCGAATCGATGGATCACCAGGAAGGTACGGCCGAGCCTCGCTACCCCTATGAGCTCCAAATCGAACCGCTCGGGGCGAGCGGTCGCACAATCTATCAGGTCGAATTCGACGGAGCGATCGACGTTGGCGACCAGCCACGCAACGCGATCGTCCTCGACGGGGTCGCGCGGGGGGGAGTCACTCCCCGCGAGGCGTACGATAACGTGTACTTCGACGGCACGATCGAGGATGTCGATCTGCACGGGCCCGGGGCCGCCCGGCTGATCCTGGTCGACGCCTACCGCGAGGACCCGATCGGCGTCTACTACGACGGGGAGTGGCTCGCGCTGGAGGAGACGGATGCGGAGGCGACCGAAATCGGGACCGGGCAGGACGCCAACCCCCGAAACCAGGCGGTCGCCCGTGGGCTCGGTAGCGTCGGGGTCTCGGGGTACATCGCCAAGGAGAGCCTCGACTGGTCCCGCTGACCCCGATTCCGGTACGCCTCCGGTCGTGTTGATCACGACCACCGAAGAACTCTCGATTCGAACCGCGCGTACCGCGCTCGCCGCGTCAGTCTTCGGTCTCGAGTCCTTCCAGCGCGTCGTCGAGGCCGTCCTCGCGGACGTAGCTCGAGACTTCCTCGCCCGGATCGTCCGGCGACTGGATCGGTTCCCGGGAACCCACATCTTCCTGGCGCTCGACGACAACCTCGTCGCCGGCGACTTCGCTGTAGATGTCTTTCAGGCTGTCGACTTTCGTGCTCATGTGGGGATCGGAAAATGCGCTTCTATATAAACGTTTCTACTCTCTCGTGCGTCGTCCCAGGACTGGGAGACGGGGCGGGCCAGGCACTTTTAGACCCCGACCCTCGCAGGCGTATATGGACCTGATCGCGGTGGCCGCCGTGGCGGAAAACGGGGTGATCGGCGCGGACGGCGAGTTACCGTGGTCGTCGATCCCGGCCGACAAGCGGCAGTACCGCGAGCGGGTGGCCAGCGCGCCGGTGGTACTCGGCCGACGTACGTTCGAATCGATGCGCGGGGACCTGCCCGGCAGTCACCAATTCGTCCTCTCGCGCGACTCCGATCTCGAATACCAGGAGCCCGCGGCCCAAGTCGTCAACTCGGTCGAAGCCGCCATCGAGCGGCTCCGCGAGCACGGCCACGGGGAGGCGTTCGTGCTCGGCGGCGGGGGAGCGTACGCCGCGACCTTTCCGTATCTCACGAAGCTCCGGATCAGTCGGATACCGGGTGAGTACGCCGGGGATACCACGTTTCCGGCCATCGACCCCGGGGAGTGGCGATTGGTGCGACGGGAGGACCGGGAGGGATTCGAGCTGGAAATCTGGCATCGGCGAGGGACGAGGACCGACGACCTGGACCCCGCGTAACTGTGCGCCGAGCCCCGCCGATGCGCGAGCGCGTGCGGGCCAAGTTAGGTCGGGGGACGGGGCGCGTGCGCCGGGAATTGCGTGATTCCTTCGACGAGGACCACTCGGACCACCAAATCGCCGGCAGTTTCGCGTTGGGTGCCTTCATCACGATGCTGCCGACATGGGGGCTGGGGCTACTGGTGTTCGTCGTGCTGATCTATCTCACCGACCGGATCAACCGAATCGCGATGTTCGCTTCGGTCATCGTGTTCAACCCGGTGATCAAGTGGGGCGTCTATGGCGCAAGCATGGCGCTCGGCATCCTCCTGATGGGCGCCGTCGACGAGGGCTCGCCCGGCGCCACCGCCCACGCGATCGTCCTCCGGTTGCTCGTCGGGAACCTGATCCTCGCGGTCGTGGCGACGGTGCTCAGCTATCTTGCGGTGTACGTGCTCGTCACGCGATACCGACGGAAAGCGGCCGGGTTCGCCGAGCACGTTGCGGCGGAGATCTAACCCCGTCGGCCCATCGTCTTTAAGAGCTTGCGTGCCCTACTTTCGATTGCCATGAGTTCCCAGGATCCCGTACTCCGGACAGCCGACAGCATCGAAGAGAACGCCCTCCGCATCGAGCCCGACAAGGCCGAACAGATCATCGACGCGCTCAATACCGATCTGGCCGCGACGACGGTCCTCTGGCACCAGCTCCGCAAGCATCACTGGAACGTCGAGGGGGCGGAGTACCGCGACATCCATCTGTTCTACGACGAGGCATACGAAAGCGCCGCGGCGGGTGCCGACGAGTTGGCCGAGCGTATCCAGGCCCTCGGGGGCGTGCCGGTGAGCAGCCCCACCGAAATGGCGGCCCGGTCACCGGTCGAGCACGAGGGCGAGGACGTCTACGACATCAGGGCGTCCATGGAGCACGATCTCGAGATGTACGGGGACATCATCGAGACGGTCCGCGAGCACATCGAACTCGCGACGAACTTCGGGGACCACGCCACGGCGGAAATACTGCGCGAACAGCTGGTCGAGCTCGAAGAGTACGCCCACACGATCGAACACTTCCTCGGCGAGGACACCCTCGTGTACGAGGACGCGATGCGGGCCTAACGACGGAGATCGACGGCGAGATCGCTGGCGATCCACGCGTCCGGGAGGCCGTCGGCGGTCAGCACGACACGCCCCGGGCGGGTGCGGACGGCGCGGACGACCTCGTCCGAGGCATCGTCGGCAACGACGTGTTCTTGTCGAGCAGCCATTAGCCGTTTTAGGCTAACCTAAAGCTAAAAACATTGTGATCGCCTCGTCGCGGGCGGGGGATTTTTCGTGCCGCTGACGCAAGGCCTCCCATGGCCGGATCGGACGAGGACGACCTGGCGCGTCGGATCGAGGAGCTCGAGGCGGCGTTGCACGATCTCCAGGCAGATCTCGAGAACGAACGGGGTGGGGGGTTTCCACGACCGCCACGGCCATCCGAGATCTTGCGGTTGACCGATCAGCACGCCATTCCCGTGGCCATCGCCATCCTCGAGGCCCACATTCATGCGCTCAAATTCATCCAGGGACTGATCCGGGTCTCCGGGGCCGGGGCGTCGACCGGGGAGAACGCCGAGCGCCTCGGCAGGTCGGCCGTCCAACGACTCGACCGGCTCGTCTCGGATCTCCGGTCGACGCCGATGCCCGCGGATACCGAGGCCCGCGAACTCCTCGAACAGGCCCAGGAACTCCGAAACGAGATCGCGACGCGGGTCGAGGACACGGACGCCGCCCGGGACGGTTCGGAGACCTCCATCGACATCGACGTCGAGGACGAACTCGATTCGATCAAATCCGATGTCGAGGACGACGATCAGTCGACCGGCGAGAACCGGTAGCCGTCCCAGGCCTGGCTGTCGGGTTCCCGGATGCCGGGTTCCCGAAGCTGCTCGACGTACTCCGGCTCGACGGTGTCGCCGATGGCAATCTCGTCGGTCGTGAACTGCCCGATTGCGCGGACCGTCGTGTCGCCGAGGTCGAACTCGACGAGCCCGAGGACGTTCGGCGAACGCACGCCGACCGGGCTGGCGGTGTTTTTCGTCCACGTGATGACGGTCGCGGTCCGGTCGGCGAGGTCGATCCGTTCGTGCTGGACCCGGCCACACGTCGGGCAGCGCGGATGCGGCGGGTACGTGACGTGACCCTCCGGGCAGCGCGCGGCCTCCATGCTCATGCGGCCGGTCCCTCCAGGATCGTCGCCGTCGCACAGTTGCCAAAGCCCCCCAGGTTACACGCCAGCCCGACCTCGCCGCCGACCTGTCGCTCGCCGGCCCGCCCCGTCAGCTGGCGGTCGAGCTCGTGGACCTGGGCGACACCGGTCGCCCCGAGCGGGTGACCGCGTGCCTTCAGCCCCCCGGAGGTATTGACGGGAAGCGCCCCGTCCGGGGCCGTGCGTCCCGAGGCCGCGGCACGCCAGCCGTCGCCCTTTTCGGCAAAGCCGAGGTCCTCGAGCAGCAGACATTCGAGGATCGTGAACATGTCGTGGAGTTCGGCGACGTCGACGTCCTCCGGGCCCCGTCCGGCCATCTCGTAGGCGCGTCGGCCGGCCTCGACGACCGCATCCATCTCGGTGATGTCCTCCCGTTCGTGCACCACGTGCGTATCGCTCCCGCCGCCGACGCCGGTGATCACGGTGTACTCGTCGACGAGCTCCTCGGCACGGGATTCCGGACACAGCAACAGTGCGGCACTCCCGTCGGTGATCGGACAGAAATCGTACAGCCGCAACGGGTCGGCGACGACGGGGGATTCGAGCACCGTCTCGAGGTCGACCTCCTTGCGGAACTGCGCCTTGGGGTTGCGGGCCCCGTTGCGGTGGTTCTTGACGGCGATCCGGCCCAGACTCTCCCGTGGTGCGTCGAACGTGTCCAGGTAATGGCGCGCCAGCATGCCCGCGAAGCTCGGCAGGGTCACCCCGTGCTTGTACTCGACCGGGTGGGTGAGCGAGGCGATGACGTCGCTGGCCGCCGAGGTTTCTCGGTGGGTCATCTTTTCCACTCCCACCAACAGGGTGCACTCGCTCGCCCCGCTCGCGACCGACTGCCACGCGGCGTGGACACCCCCACCGCCGCTCGCGCTGGTCTGGTCGATCCGGGCCGTATAGGCGGGCATCGCCCCGATATCGTGGACGAGCATGTTCGACAGGCCGGTCTGGCCCTCGAACTCCCCACCCGCCATGTTCGACACGTAGAGGTGCTCGACGTCATCGGGGCCGAGCGGCGCGCCGTCGATGCACGCGAGTGCCGCCTCGCTCTGGAGGTCCCGGAGCCATCCCTCGCGTCGTCCGAACTGGGTCATCGCGCTCGCGATGACGGCCACGCGGTCCATACGGGCGAGGGTGGGTCGGCCGGCATAAATCCGCTGGCACCCGGCCACGGCGGAGAGAAACCGTTTTCGGGTTCGGTTGGCAGGCCATCGCATGGACGTCGAGACGTTGCAGGCACTCGGCCCGACACGCCGCGCGGCCCTGCTCGATCGGGACGCTGGGCTCGCGGAGATCGAGGCGGCCGTCGCCGACATCGTCGAGACGGTCCGTGCACGGGGCGATCAGGCGCTCAGATCGTACGCCGAGGAATTCGACGAGGTCTCGGTTGGGGGCATCGAGATTACCGAAGATGTGGACCGGGCGCGCGAGGAAGTGGACGGGGAGACACTCGCGGCCATCGAAACGGCCGCCGAGAACATCCGGGCTTTTCACGCCCGTCAGGTCCCGGACGACTGGCGGTACGAGGAGGCGGGCGCGACCCTCGGGCGGCGGTTCCGTCCGCTCGAACGGGTGGGCGTGTACGTCCCCGGCGGGACCGCCACGTACCCCTCGAGTGCCCTGATGACCGTCGTGCCCGCCACGGTCGCGGGCGTCGAACAGATCGCCGTAGCGACCCCGCCCGGGGATCCGGTCAACCCCGTCACGCTCGCCGCCCTGAATGTCGCCGGGGCCGACGAGGTCTACCGGGTCGGCGGGGCCCAGGCCATCGCCGCACTCGCGTATGGCACCGAATCCGTGCCCGCGGTGGATCGGATCGTCGGGCCGGGCAACCGGTGGGTCGCCGGCGCCAAACGCCATGTCCGCCGTGACGTGCCCGTCGACCTCGTCGCGGGCCCGAGCGAAATCCTCATTCTGGCCGACGAGACGGCCGAGCCGGCGTATCTGGCCGCGGACTTGCTCGCACAGGCCGAACACGACCCCCACTCCCCGGTCGTGCTCGTGACCGATGCCGAGGACATCGCGACGCGAACCGCCGACCGCCTCGCGGACATGATCAGCGAGGCCGAACGGGCCGACATCGCCCGCGAGGCCCTCGCGCAGGATGCGAGCGGGATCTTCGAGGCCCGATCGATGAGCGAGGCCATCGCCTTCGCCGAGGAGTTCGCCCCCGAGCACCTATCGATCCAGGCCGACGACGACGAGGCCATCCTCGATCGCGTCGACAGCGCCGGGAGCGTTTTCCTGGGGCCGCACACCCCCGTCGCGGCCGGGGACTACGCGAGCGGGACGAACCACGTCCTCCCCACCCATGGGACGGCCCGTGTGCGTGGCGGGCTCGCCGTCGAGGACTTCATCCGTGCCCAGACGGTCCAGCGACTCTCCCGGAACGGCCTCGCGGAGCTCGGCCCGACGATCGAGACCCTCGCCAGGGCGGAAGGCCTGCCCGCCCATGGCGATAGCGTGGCCGTCCGGCTCGAGGAACGGGACTGAGCGGGACGGGGCGTCACAGTTAACAGGCTCGCCGACGCACCGTCGTCCATGAGCGCGGAGAGTGCGACCGGGACGGACACCCGGATCGACGTGACGTCGGATGCGGCCGAGGAGGCGTTGAACCTCCTCGACCAGGAGGGCCTGGACACCGACGAGGCCGGGCTCCGTCTCTTCGTCCAGCAGGGCGGCTGTGCAGGGCTCTCGTACGGGATGCGATTCGACGACGCCCCCGAGGAGGACGATACGATCATGGAGCACCACGGCCTGCGCGTCTTCGTCGATCCGGCGAGCCTCCGGTATATCGAGGGGAGCGTCCTCGACTTCGAGGGTGGCCTCCAGGGGGCCGGCTTTCACGTGGAGAACCCGAACGTCGTCTCCGAGTGCGGTTGCGGCGAGAGTTTCCGGACGTGACCTGCGGGCCGGCCGAATCCCGCGCTAACTGCCGAGACCTGATTTGAGTGCCGCCAGCCGTCGCCGGATCCCGAGCTGGCCGAGCCACTCGCCCTCGACCGCCCGGATCCCGAGCCAGTACGCAATCCAGGCCAAAGCCAGCCCGGCCACCACGTCCACGAGCCAGTGGATCGCCAGGTAGAGCGTCGAGAGGATCACGCTCAACCCGAAGAAGACGGCGACGGCCAGCCAGCGCGGGTACTCCTGGCGGGTCCGCCAGGCGAACAACATAACCGTCGCCGACAGCGACGTGTGCAACGAGGGGAAGACGTTCGTGTTCTGGTTGATCTCGCTGGTGAGTAGCTGGAAGTGCGGATGCAGATACTCGACGACCTCTGTGGGAAACCGGTTCCGGGGCCCGTAGGCCACGAACAGGATATAACAAAGGAGGCCGATCCCGTAGTTGACGGCATACGCGATCGTGATCGACTTGAAGATGTCCAGGCGCTTCATCAAGAAGTACGCGAACAGCGGAAACACGAGGAGGAAGGCGTATCCGTACACGTAAACCAGCGTAAAGAACGCCGAGAACTCCTCGCCGAACATCGACTGGACGAACACGATCGCCGCGATCCCCTCGATTTCGACGATATAGGGCGTGATCCGGAAGCCGATCACCCAGGAGAGTTCGTGGGCCTGGACGCGTGTTTGCGTGTTGAACAACAAGACGAGCCCCAGCACGGCGAAAAACGGTAGCGCGGTCCGGATGCGGTCCCCGAGCTCCCGGCTGGTCGCGACGACCCGGTCCCAGTCGACCACCAGCGCCGTCGCGACCAGGATCATCGCGAACACACCGATGATCAGTGAGGCGAGAAGTTCAGGGAGTTCCATGCGGGTCGATAGCCCTTGGCGTCGGGTACGCGATCCTAGTATTTTGCTCCGTCGCTCGGAGGCCTTTCCGGTCAATTCACAAGGAGCTCGCCGTCCTCGGAGTAACTGAATCCCGCCTCCCGGAACGGATCCCGCGCCGCCTCCTCGTCGACCTCGCCCGTGCCGGGCACGCCGGCGAAGCGGCTCGCGGCCTCGTCCCACTGGAGATGGCCCGGGACGAATTCCTCGTCGTATACGAACGTTCGGGTGAGCCGCGGACTCCCGCCGAAGATCTCGTCGCGGAGGTATCGTCGATCGATCAACCGCTCCACGGCGGTTCGAAATCCCGGATGGCTCAACGGGCTGTATTCGCGGTGGTTGAAGCCGACATGAAAGAGCAGTGGGGTCTGCTGGACGACGGACAGCACCTCGGACTCGTTCCGGACGTCCCCGGCGAGGGCCGGCCCGACGCCGCTGATCGTCCCGTCGAGGGCCCCATCACGGATCGACTCGGCGATGTTCGACGCGGAGGGCCGCACATCGATGACGAGCTCCGGGATCGAGGGCGGCCCGATCGACGGGATCGGATGCTCGGCCGGGTCGACGTCGACGAACGGCTCGTCGTCGAGGCGTTCGAGGACGAGCAGGTCGTCGGCCTGCACGTCTGCGACGCGGTAGGGGCCGCTCCCGACGGGATCGAGGTTCTCCTCAACGAGCGCGTCGGTCGTGCTATCGTCGATCGGGATGCCCGCGACCTCGATGATCTCCGTCCACGCCGACCAAACGTGCTCGGGGAGGATCGGCACGAGCAACGCCCGGAGCGCGAGCGGTCGGCTCGTATCTCGGAACAGCAGGCGCACGGTGTCCTCGTCGACGACTTCCACAGAATCCACGAGCCCCGCCGACCCCCGAAACCGGGGGGCCGGAATGGTGGGATCGTCCTCGGTCATCGTCGTGTCCGCGAGGAATGCATACGTGAACGCCACGTCCGCGGCTGTCAGCGCCTCCCCGTCATGCCAGGAGACCTCCCGGAGCTCGAGCTCCAGCCGGGGCCGGCCGGTAAATTCCGTCGACAGCCACCGCCAGTCACGCACCAACCAGGGCCGGAACATCCCGTCGTGGAACCTGGCCAGGGAATCGTAGACGAGATCGAGGACCCCATCGCAGCCGCGATACTCGACGGCGACGGGATTGAGATTCCGCGTCAGGCGACCGTCGGTCGAGCCCAGCTCGACGGTCTCGACGCCGTCGTCGGTCCCGTCGAGTGCCGCCAACCAGGACGGCGAGTGGAAGGGCGCGTTGCTGGGAGCGGCAATCCGGTCCCGACGCAGGAGGCGGTTTTCCTCCTTGAAGGCCAGCGGGATGAACGGGCGCTCGTTCTGGAGCACGTCCTGAAGTTCGCGAAGATGTTCGATCCGCTGTGACGCGTCGCCGGCCTGTAACTGGGCATCAAGGAGTTCGTCGACCACGCTGTTCGTGAACCCGTACGGGTTCTGCCAGCCCCGTTCCTCGGAAAAGGTCGAATGAAGCAGGGGTCGGATGAAGTCGGGGTCGCGTTGTGGTGGGTGGTGCCACACGTACAAGTCGTAGTTGTGGTTGATCAGGAGTTCACGGAGGAACGTTGCCATCCGCGTCGGGATGATGTCGGCCTGGATGCCGGCTCGTGCCAGATTGGTCTGGAGGTGTTGGGCGATACGAAGCGCGTAGATACTATCGTCCTCCGGCGGGGTCAAAATCCCGAGCTCGACCTGGCTTGGCGAATCACGTTCCCATGCCGACCACGGGCGCCCGAGACATCCGCTGAGGGTCGATATCCCCCCGGCCACGCCGGCCAACGTCGCCCGTCGGGATACCGAAACGCGATCCGCCGACACTCCCGGGGCTTCGCAAGCGACCCGTAAGACAGTTGCGTCATCCGCGCCGTCCCCGACGCGCCTCGTGGCGGAAAGGCCTTGAGCGACCGAAGCCGTGATCGGGCATGGGCGAGGGCGAGCCCGGCGGGCTCATCGCGGCGCTGGCCGACCGATTGTCGCTGAGCGAGTACGAGCGGGACGCGTACCTCACCGTCCTCGAGCACGGGTCCCTGACCGCCAGCGAACTGGCCGAGCGGGCGGACATTCCCCAGCCGCGGATATACGATACCGTGCGCAGCCTGGCCGCGCGGGATCTGGTCGAACTCCGCGAGGCCCGACCCATGGAGGTCGTCGCGATCGACCCCGCGGAGGCGCTCGGGGACGTGCGGGAGACCGTCGACGATCTGCTGGCACAGCTGGAGGCGGCCTACACGCGTCCGGACGCCGACGAGGGCGCGGTCTCGTTGGTCACGTCGGCGTCCGCGATCCAGCGCAACGTCGGGCGGATCGTCGCCGCGGCGTCGTACGAACTTTCCCTGGCGCTCACGCCCGCATTGGTCGCGGCGTTCGAATCAGAACTCCGGGCGGCGCGCGACCGGGATGTCTCCGTCGAACTCATCGTGTCGCCGGCCGCCGAGGCCCCGGAGCCGGAGACGTTCGCATACGACGCGCTCGCAACGGCCGTCCGCGGTCGGCGCGGTCGCACCACGCCGGTCATCGCCGTGGCGGACGGACATCGCTCGATGTACGCGACACCCCCGAACGGGCGTACCGATGACGGGGCACGCTACGGCGTCCTGTTCAACCGCTCCGAGCTCGGGTTCCTCGTCAACGGTTTCTACGGGACGGTGCTGTGGACGACCGCGGATCCGATCGCCGAACCGGGCCGCGCCCCGACGCTCCCGCGGCGCTATGCTTCCGTCCGGCGGTGTATCACCGAGCTGGCGCGGATCGAGGAGCCGATCTACGTCGCGATCGAGGGCCGGCGGGTCGAGACCGGCCGATCCTGTCACATCGAGGGCCGGATCGCGGAAACCACCCTCGAGGAGCGCCGCCAGATCGCCACGATCACCGTCGAGACCGAGGACGGCGCCGTCCGGGTGGGGGGTCGCCTGGCAGCCTACGAGGACGTGGAAGCCCACCGGATCGCGGCCGACCGGGGCTCAACCCCCGGCGAGCCATCATCGGACTCAGTCGCCTGAGCGCGAGGCCGAGGGCGCCTCGAGCCGACGAATCCCCGCATCGGTGACGACCGTATCGATCAGCGAGACGGGCGTGGCATCGTAGGCGGGGTTGCCGATCTCGAAATCGGTCGTCGGCTCCCGGACGACCTCCACCGGGGACCGGAAGTCGTTCTCGAAGCGGAAGCCGTCCTCGATGACCTTCGAGCCCGCGCCGACCACGGTGACCGGGACGCCGACCTCGCGGGCGGCCGCCGCGATCGGGAAGGTCCCCACGCGGTTGTAGAGCTTGCCGTCGACGATACAGTCCATGCCGACGAGGACACGGTCACATTCGTCGAGATAGTACCCGGCCGCGGAATCGACGATCAGCGTCGGCGAAATGCCGTCGATCCCGCCGAGTTCACGCGCCATGCGCCGGCCCATGTAGCGCGGTCGCGCCTCGGTCGTGTACACCGCATGCGTTTGTCCCTCCGCCGCGGCGCGCTCCATCACGGACAGCACCGTCCGGGAGAAGTCGTGCGTGAGGACGGTATCGCCATCCTCGAGCAGTTGCTGGGCCTCCACGGCCGTCCGGTCGGTCGCGTCCTCGATCCGTTCGACGGTCCGATCGATGGCCGCCCCGAGCGCCGCTTGGGCCTCCTCGACCGAGTCGGGTGCGGCGTCGCGGACCGCCGAGACGATCGCGCGCTGGGTCGATTGGAGCGAGGCATGCGAGATGTTGGCCTGGCGGAGCACCGTGCTGTTGCGCTCGAGGGACTGGAAGAACTCCTCGACGGTTCGGAACTCGCGGTCCCGGAGTTCCGAGAGGGCCTGGGCGGCGTGCTTGGCGACCGTCGAGGAGCTATGCGTGCGCATCTCCTGGATCTCGCGCACGGTCTCGTCGATCATGCCAACGTGATGGCCGGGACGGATCATATGGTTTCCGGGGGACGACACGACTTTCTCGCCGGGGCGAGAATCGCCAGTATGGGCTATCCCGTCCGGTACACGTGTCCTCGGTGCGGTGCCGTCGCCGAACTCGAGCGCGAGGGATATCTCGCGGATCGCTCGGTGACGCCGTACCCCTACGAGGGCTGGACGTACGTGGGACCCGGGGAGGACTACGAAGCCGAGCGGGCCGACGGGGTTCGGTTCGTCTGCGGCGACGATGCGTCGGTCTTCGAGGAGCCGAAATCGGGGTGTGGCGGGCCGTTCTACCTCTCGTTCGTCAAATACGAGGACGGGGAACCGGTGGAACCCCCGCGGGAACGGGAGCTCGTCGAGCTCAACACCGGTCCGTCGGGACCGCGCTGGCCCGACGGCCCCGCGATGTAGTCCGCAGCCCTTGATATTACAGACGGGGACCGTGCGGGCGACTTTCTCGCCGATGCCCAGCTCGTCCGACACCCGAACGACCTC
>CAZAYR010000055.1:0-15562 GCA_964489365.1 uncultured Salinarchaeum sp. | reverse complement strand
GATCGGCACCGCGACCACGGTGGGCTCGGTGACGAGCGCCCGGGCGGATGAGTGCGAGGTCCGGCTCAAACGGCCGGTCTGTGCGGCCCCGGGGGCCAAGATCGCGATCAACCGGCGCGTCGGCACGCGCTGGCGGTTGATCGGCGTGGGCACGCTGCGCGAGTCGTGACCGACCCGCCGCTGGTGATCCTGGACACGAACGCGCTGATGATGCCGGCCCAACTCGACGTGCGCCTCTTCGACGAACTCGAACGGCTCTTGGGGGACGCGGACATAGCCGTCCCCGACGTCGTCGTGGACGAGCTCGACCGGCTCGCCACGTCCGGCACGCCGGACGCGTCCGGGGCCGCCGCCGTCGGGCGATCGTTGGCCGACGAGCGGGCCCGGTCGATTCCGACCGATGGGACGGACGCGGATCCCGCGATCGCCGCGCTGGCCGCGGACGGGATCCCGGATTACGTCGTCACGAACGATGCCCCCCTGCGAAACCGGGTGCTCGACGCCGACATCCCGGTAATTAGTTTAAGGGGGCGAACCAAACTTGCGGTCATACACCCCTAGAACATGTATAAACGGGTCAGATTGAAGGATACGATCGAGGTGCCGCCGGGGGAATTGGATAACGTGACCCCGGCGCTGGTCAAGCGGCTGCTCCAGGACAAGCTGGAGGGCCGGATGGACGAGGAGGTCGGCAGCGTCGTCGGGGTCGTCGAGGTACACGATGTCGGCGAGGGGGCCGTCCTGCCCAACCGGCCCGGCGTCTACTACGAGGCGGAGTTCGATGCGGTGACGTTCGACCCGAAGATGCAGGAGGTCGTCGACGGGACGGTCGTGGAGGTCGTCCAATTCGGCGCCTTCGTGGGGATCGGCCCCGTCGACGGGCTGCTCCACGTCTCCCAGATCTCCGACGAGTATCTCTCCTACGACGGCGAGAACCAGATGCTCGCGTCGACCGAGTCCAATCGCACGCTGGGTGTCGACGATGCCGTCCGGAGCCGGATCGTCACGAAGAGTATCGACGAGCGGAACCCGCGGGACAGCAAGATCGGGCTGACCGCGAAACAGGTCGGGCTCGGGAAGCACGGCTGGCTCGAAGCCGAGCGCCAGGAACGCGAACAGCCCGCCGAGGGTGAGTAATGGCCGACGATCCCGTCTGTCGCGAGTGCCACCGCGTCCTCGAACCGGACGACGATGCTTGCCCGAGCTGTGGCTCGACGAGCCTCACCGAGGACTGGGCGGGCTACGTGATCATCTCGCATCCCGAGACGAGCGAGATCGCCGAGGAGATGCAGGTGACCGAACCCGGGAGCTACGCGCTGAAAGTCCGGTAGCCGTGTCGGACGATCCCACAGTCTTGCTTCGAGTCCCGACCGATCTCCGCGACGAGCTCAAGGCGCCGCTCGGTCCCATTTCTGAAGACCTTGCGTCCTGGTATCCGGATCTCGAGGGACCCGTCGTCGCGGTTGGCGACGTGGTGAGCTACGACTGCGAGCGAGCCGGGCGCGCCCCGGACGCCGCCGTGATCGACGGCCGGACGAAGCGGACCGCGGTCGATCCGGATATCGAATCGGCACTCGCCGCCCCGGCGCGCTCGCGCCTCGAGGCGATCAACCCGGCCGGCGCGATCACGCGTTCGCTCCTACACACGCTCGCGGAGGCGATCGGCCGGGATGAGCCCGTTCAGGTCGTCGTGGAGGGCGAGGAGGACCTGGCGACGCTACCGGCGATCCTCCTCGTCCCGAACGGTGCCCACGTCCTCTACGGGCAACCCGACGAGGGGGTTGTCCGCGTGACGGTCGACGAGCCGGTCCGCGAGCGGGCCCGGGAGCTCATGGCGGCGATGGATGGCGACTTCGAGGCCGTTCGGGCGATCCTCGGCGACTAAGCCGGTGCGAAATCCTTTTAGCTCGATCCGGGGAACCTAGGATAACTGATTACCATGAACATCCGGATCATCGAGGAGGACGAGAACCCCCTCCTCCACCGTACGGAGGTCACCTTCGAGGTGACCCACGAGGACGCGACGCCGTCCAGATTGTCCGTTCGCGATAGCCTCGCGGCCACGTTGAACAAGGATGCCGAGGAAGTCGTCGTCCACGAGCTGGACACGAAGTTCGGGATGCGCCGCACGCTCGGGTCGGCCAAGGTCTACGAGGCCCCCGACGTAGCCCGCGCCGTCGAACAGGAGTACATGCTCGACCGGAACAAGATCGGCGGCGACGGCAGCGAGGGCGGCGAGGCGGCCGAGGAGGCCGAGTAATGGGCCGGTACGAGCTCTACGAGGACGACGGGACGACGACCCGGGAACGCTGCCCCCGATGTGGGGACACGTTCCTCGGCGAGTACGGCGATCGGCGCCACTGCGGGCGGTGCAGCTACACCGAGTACGTCGATTGAGCACCGGGCCCGAGTCGGGACCCTGCCGCCTGCAGCGCTGGTCCAGCGGAAGCCCCGGAGGGGAACGGAACGACAGGTCGCGGACACCCGCTTGGCCGTCCCGCCGACCGGCCGATGGCTCATGGGACCGCATGGCATCGACGCCGGGCAGGTCCCCTGCGCGTTCTACCGAACCGGCGAGACCGAATCGTCGGGTCGCGCCTCGAGCGTGAGTTCGACCCGTTCCTCGGTACCCTCTCGGATCACGGTCGCCTCGACCGTGTCGCCCGGCCGCGTCTGCAAGGCCAGATAGCTCGCCAGGTCCTCCTGTGTTTCCACGGTCGCGCCGCCGACCGAGAGGAGGACGTCCCCGCCGACGGGGACACGGCCGCCGTTGGCGCGCTCGATGTCGCTTCCTTCCAGGACGCCGTCCGCCGGCCCCCCGGGTGCCGTGTCGACGACCAGCTGCCCCCGGGCTTCCGTGAGATCGTTCGCGTCAGCGACCGGCGGGGTCACGTCCTGCAGCGTCACGCCCATGTACGCGTGTTCGTAGGATCCGGTCTCGATGAGCTGCGGGACGACGCGACGGGTGAGGGCGGCGGAGATACCGAAGCCGATGTTATCGCCGCCGCCGGAGTTGATCACCGCCAGGACATCGCCATCCAGGGACATCAGCGGCCCCCCGCTGTTGCCCGGGTTCACGGCGGCGTCGGTTTGGATCGCGTCCGGGATCCGAAATCCTCCGGGCGAGGGGATCAACCGGTCCGTCCCGCTCACGATGCCGACCGTCACGGTGCCGTCGAGATCGTAGGGGTTGCCGATCGCGACGACCTCCTGGCCGATTGCCGGCGTGTCATCGGTCAGCGTGAGCGGGTCAACGCCATCCGGGCGGGTACCGACCTCGATGACCGCGAGATCGCTGTGGAAGTCCGTACCCTGGACGGTGCCCTCACGCCATTCGCCGTCCGCATACCGAAGCTGGACCACGTTCGCACGCCCCACCACGTGGGCGTTGGTCACCACGTGGTCCTCGTCGTACTGGAATCCACTCCCGGCTCCCCGCCCGGTTTCGACCAGGACCACTGATGAACCGGCGTCCTCGTAGACCTCGGTGTAGACGCTGCCATCGGCCGTCTCGTTCGGGCTCGTGCCCGGAGATTGGCCCGGAGGCTTCGGTGAGGCCTCCGACTGGGGGAGCGCGGCGCGATACCCCGCAAGCGCCGAGGTCGCGGCCGCCCCGACGCCGGCGAGCACGGACCTGCGATTCAGGGACAGGTTGGACATGCGGGGGTTCCCTCGTGCCGCAGCTGGGTATGGCTTGGGCCTGCAGTGGAATACACCGCGTCAGGGCCCGCCGACACGATCACTCGCGAACATCCTTACGGCGACCACGTCACGGTGCGCTCGACCCAGGCAACGCGTTACTGTTCCCATTCGGGATCGAAGATATCCTCGATCGCGCAATCGAAGTGCACCGCGAGGGCAAACGCGAGTTCGAGGGATGGATCGTACCGGTTGCGCTCGATGGCGTTGATGGTCTGTCGGGTCACCCCGACCGCCTCGGCGAGTTCGCCTTGGCTCAAGTCTTCGGCCTCCCGACGCTCGGTGAGATCGTTCCGCATGGATCAGCGCCGGCGCTTGGCGATCCCCAGGTACACGCCGTACAGGAGGAAGAGTGCGGAAAGGGTAACGACCATCCCCGTCACGACCCCGGAGAACGCGATGTACCCTCCCGCCTCGAGGACATAGAGCACGGGGAGCACGCTTATCCCGACGCCCATCGCGAGCCCGACGAGGATCCCGCTCGCCCGCCGATGGAGCGCCCAGTCTCGCTCGTCCTGGAGTGTCGCCTCGCTCCACCGCGGTGCGAGGACGGCGATGCCGCCGGCGATCCACGCGCCGAGCAAGTCGAGCAGCGTGCCGGCGAGTTCCTGCTCGAGGAGCAGTCCGGCGAGCGAGCCGACGAGCGCGAGGCCCGCGGTCGCGTACACGATGCCGCGGTATCGCCGGCGGGAGAGCTCCAGGCTGGCGTTCACGCTCATGGTCTCATCACCTCCGCAGTGAGTCGGTGCGGGTTCGATTGACATGCCGACGCCTGGCGCAGCCGGGCGGGCCGCGTTCCGGAGATCATTGTGTAAACCATTCTTTACAGTAAAATATGTTTTACACTTCTCAGGTAAAGCCCACGGTATCCTCGCGTGCCCGGTCCCTGACAAGGCCGATCGATCCGCGGCGAGGATCAATGCGGTCTTTTCTCCCCGGGGTCAGGAGCCCAGTGAGCGATGGCATCCGGCCCCGACGAACGCGTCCGCATCCTCGGCATCGAGGGCACCGCTTGGGCGGCCAGCGTCGCGATCTACGATGCCGCCGACGGGCTGGTGGCGATGGAAAGCCGGGCTTACACGCCCGATGCAGGCGGGATTCACCCCCGAGAGGCGGCCGAACACATGGCCGACACCCTGCCGGCGCTCGTGGGCGAGGTGCTGGGCGACCGGGAGATCGACGCCGTGGCGTTTTCCCGGGGCCCTGGACTGGGCCCCTGCCTGCGGATCGTCGGCACGACGGCGCGAACGGTCGCACAGGCCAGGGACGCCCCGCTTGTCGGCGTCAACCACATGGTGGCCCACCTCGAGATCGGGCGTCACGACGCGGGCTTTCGTGATCCCGTCTGCCTGAATGCAAGCGGGGCGAACGCGCACGTCCTGGGACTCCGAGGCGGTCGGTATCGGGTGCTCGGCGAGACGATGGACACGGGGGTGGGCAATGCCATCGACAAGTTCGCCCGCCACGTCGGGTGGTCCCACCCCGGGGGTCCGAAGGTCGAGGACCGGGCCCGGGACGGGGCGTTCCTCGAGCTCCCATACGTCGTCAAGGGTATGGATTTCTCGTTTTCGGGGATCATGAGCGCGGCCAAGGACGCCTATGACGCGGGCGAGGCGGTCGAGGACGTCTGCTGTTCGCTCCAGGAGACGATCTTCGCGATGCTTACCGAGGTCAGCGAACGGGCCCTCTCGTTGACCGGGCGGGACGAGTTGGTCCTCGGAGGTGGCGTCGGCCAGAACGCCCGGCTTCGGGAGATGCTCGGGACGATGTGTGCCGATCGTGGCGTCGATTTCCACGCACCGCCGGCCCGCCTCCTCCGGGACAATGCCGGCATGATCGCCGTCCTGGGCGCAGCCATGTTCGCGGCCGGGGAAACGATCCCGATCGAGGACGCGGGGATCCGGGCGGATTTCCGGCCTGACGAGGTGCCGGTGACCTGGCGCGACGCGTCGGCGGGCACGGAAGCCAGCGAGCGTGGGCACCTTCGCGGGGCGGAAGCGACGCTGCAAACAACCGACCGAGGGATCGCCAAGACCCGACACGCGCGGGCCTATCGACATCCCAGCCTCGACCGCCGGATCCGACGCGAGCGAACGGCCGCGGAGGCGCGCCTCCTCCATGCGGGTCGCCGCCTCGGCGTGCCGACCCCCGTCGTCCGGGACCTGGATCGCGAGGCCAGCGAACTCACGCTCGAGGTCGTCGGGGCCAACGACCTCCGCGACGCGCCGACACCGGGGCGGCTGCGGGCGCTCGGTCACCACCTCGCGGTGTTGCACACGGCCGGCATCGTGCACGGTGACCCCACCGTCCGGAACGCGCGTGTGGCGCCCTCAGAGGACGGCGCCGATGGGAAGGGCCGGGTGTATCTCATCGATTTCGGACTCGGATATCACTCGGATCACCGCGAGGATTACGCGATGGATCTCCACGTCCTCGCCCAGTCGCTCGAGGGGACGAGCGACCGCGCCGGGCAGTTATGCGAGGCAGCGCTGGCCGGCTATACCGCCGGGGCGGGCGACGGGCTGGATGCCGGCGCGGTCCGGGCCCAGCTCAAGGAGATCAGTGCGCGGGGAAGATACCGCTAACCCCGGGATAGGCGAAACCTGCCCCCGGCACCGAGGCGGTTGGACGCACCGGCTTGCGGACTCTCCCCGGTTCAACACGCCCGTATCCTCCGTTCCGATCAGGAACGGCCCGGCCGCCATCGTCCGTTTCGGGACCGCGGCGGGGCGGAACGTACACGGTCAGCACGAGATACGGCGCGAGCCCGCTCGGGTACGCGGCACTGATGAAGATCGCCGGCAACAGGGTGAACATCTGGACCTGGGGGAACTGCCCGGCGTCCAGGGCGAGCAGGACGTAGGTGTTCAGCAGGGTAAGCTACCCACGAGTGAACTCGTGGGCTTTCGCATGACCCTCCTCGGTTTCACCACGCCGGTTCGATGGTATGGGAGGGACCGAATCGTCGGATCCGCGATTCGGGGCCTGCCTACGAGGCCCGTCCGAGCGTTCCGTTTGGGCCCAATCGGACTATCCATGCTTGGCTCGTTCCCGCATAAAACGAGTTGGTCCAGGGAGCGACGCGATTCCGCCCACGAATGAATTCGTGGGTTCCCCGCTGTATCTATATGACCGGCAGTGCCACAGCAGGGTCGTAGAGAGTTCCGAGAACTCGCGCTTGTAGTACAGCGATCTGAAGTACTCCCGTCCGAGGTGATAGGCCCGGAGCCGTTCCTCGAGACCCTCAAGCGCGGCCTCCTCGGTCTTCGAGTGCTTGTTCACGTCCGTGCGGAGGAGGTGGCGCGTGAGGTGGAGCTGCCAAGAACTGTCGTAGTCGAGTCCCGCGAGCAGTTCGTCGCTGGAGCCCCGTTCCACCTCCTCGAGCGTCGTGAGCAGCTCCTCGGTGTTGGTGTGGATGTCGTCGGTTAGCGAGTGGCTCTCCTCACGGACCGCCCGGTCGGCTTTCCCCGCGGTCACCTTCTGGAGTTCCTCGGCGGGCTGGTGGAGCGAGCGGAGGATCGCCGCGAGGAACTAATGGGACTCGGCGGGGGCGCTCTCCGTGTTCCGTCCACCCCTCGATGAGATCCCGGAACTCCAGGGCCGTGTCCACGCGCTCTGCCTGCTCGCCCAGCGAGGTCATCTCCTCGCTGATACCGATCGACGCGACCGACACGATGATCGAAACCAGCAGGATCGTTCCCCCGAGCAGGGTGTTAACGATCGTCTGTACCACCGTCGTCTCCTGGAGCAGAAGCCGGTGCTCGATCGGCCAGAAGAACCCGAACACCACGAGCGTCAGAAGCACCGCCAGGAGCAGCCCATGCGCCACGTAGAGCCGGTCCCCTTGGAAGATCGCCCACCGTTTGATCCGGGAGTCCCCCGGCTTCGAACACGCCGTGCCTGTCCGTGCTCGCGTCCTCGTCCGGGGAGATGCCGCCGTGATCGCACACGGATGGTTCCGGCCGTACGGGGGAAAACATTTTATTAAGCTGATAGGAGAGTCCCGCTCGGGCGCATAAGCCCGTTGGTTGGTCCGCGCGTTTCTTGTAGGCGGCCCGCGAAGGGTTTCCTATGGCTGACAAACCCAGCGCTGGCGAACTCTTCGGCATCCCGTACAACTTCGACCGACCGAGCGTCAGCCGGCTGATTTCCTCGTACTGGCAACCCGGCGAGCGGATGGTCGTCCGGAAGCCATTCGGGATCGGCTATACGCTCAACCTCGCGAACTGGCGCTCCTGGATCGTGCTGGGCGTCGTGGGAGTCCTCATGTATCTCGAGAGCCGGCCCGAGTCCGAGGCCGAGGACGGCGACGCGGAGCCCATCGAGATCGTCGTGGACGACGACTGACCTGGATGCTCCAGTACGTGACGAGCAACCCGGGCAAGGCCCGTGAGGCGACCGAATATCTCGGAGATGCCGTCGAGGCGAGGGACCTAGCGTACCCGGAGATCCAGGCGGCGACCCTCGAGCCGATCGCGGTCGCCGGGGCCGAGGCGGCCTACGGGCGTCTGGACGGCGACGATCCTGTCATCGTGGATGACGCGGGGCTCTTTATCGACGGGCTCTCCGGGTTTCCCGGCCCGTACTCATCGTTCGTCGAGGAGACCCTCGGGATCGAGCGGGTCGCGGAGCTCGCTCGCGCGGAATCGGATCGGACGGCCCGATTCCGCTGCGTGATCGCGTACTGTGACGGCTCGCACACCGAATCGTTCGCCGGCGAGGTCCGCGGGCAGATCGTCCCCCCGCGTGGTGAGGGCGGGTTCGGCTACGATCCGATCTTCGAACACGGCGAGCGGACCTTCGCCGAGATGGAGCCCGCGGAAAAGAACGCCCGGTCCCACCGGGGCCGCGCGCTCGAGCGGTTCGCTGACTGGTGTGCCGAGGAGGCCGACGATCAGGCGCGCGGATCGCGGTCGGCCCCCGGGTAAGGGTCGTCCGTGATGGCCTCGTAGAGGGAGGCGGGATCGGTCATCCGGACGAAGGCCGCTGGCGCCTTGATGCTCGTCGCGAGGCGCGTCCGGATCGCCGCGCCGGCGGAGGCACTCTGCAGCTGCGGATCGAACGAGAGCACGGTCGCCGCCTCGCCGGACGCGGCCGAGACAAGCGCGGGATGGCCGCCCGCGGTCGGCGCCACGATGGTCGCCTCCTGCTCGAATTTCTCCCGCCAGGCCTTGGCGAGGGCCTCGTGACTCAACGTGGCGATGAGCTCGGTTGTCTCCGCCAGCAACCTCTCCGTCGCGACCAGCGAGAGCCAGGAGTGCGCCCGGACGAGATCGAGGGCGTCCCGTGCATCCCCGCCGACCAGCAGGTCCGCCGCGAGGACGTCCGCGTCGGCGACGACCGCCGCCGGATCCGGCTCACTCATCCTCGCGTTGGGCCTCGAGGGCCTCGCGGACCTCCGCGACGGTCGTCTCGTACGCCTCGGCGTCGTCGAACAGCTCCGCCCAGGACCTGGTCATGCGGGCCCGGCGACCTGGTCGTTCACGGCATCGACGCTGTCGCGATCCGCGATCACCGCCACCCGGTCGCCGGCGGCGATCTCGGTACCCGGGAGGGGGATGCGCATCGGTTCGCCCCGCTCGCCGTGGGCATAGATGCGGGCGTCCCCAGCCAGCTCGATCTCCGTCACCCGGCGCCCGACCATGGGCGAGTCCGGGGGCACGGTGATGGCGAGCATCTGGAGCTGTTCGGCCAGCTCCGCGATCACGTCGAAGTCGCCGCCGAGCAGGGCGGTCTTCGCGCCCGCGGCCCCGAGGCGCTCCGGGTAGACGACCTCGTCGACCTCGCTGGCGTACTTCTCGTAGATTTCCTCGCGGTAGTCGTCGTCGATCCGCATCACGGTCCGGCAGTCGTGATGGTTTCCGACCGTGCAGACCGCGAAGTTGGCGTTGAGATCCCCCGTGAGCCCGGCGACTGCGTCCATCCGATCCAGGTCGACCGAGCCGATGACATCGTCGTCGTCCGCCGCGTCACCCTGATAGGTCTCCAGGCCCATCTCGCGAGCCCGCTCGGCTCGCTGGGGGTCCTTCTCGATCACCACGACCCGGTGACCCTCCTCCTGCAAGACGCGGGCCGTCCGGAGTCCGACGCGTCCCGCCCCGGTAATGAGGACCTGCATGCCATCCGATCCAGCGCCGAACGGGAAAAGCGTTCGCGGTCAGTCCGCCTCGGCCAGCGCCCGTGGCGGGCGGCCAGGCAGCCGCTCGCGACCGTGCGGGGTAGCGAAATCGGGATCCGGCCCGACCGGCACGATGCCGCTCGGGTTGATGTCGGTGTGGGTCGTGTAGTAGTGGACCTTACAGTGGGCCATGTTGCAGGTGTCCGGGACCCCGGGGAGCTGATAGATCTCCCGCGTGTGCCCCCAGAGGTGTTCGTAGTCGGTGATCCGTCGGCGGTTGCATTTGAAGTGGGTGTGGTAGACCTCGTCGAAGCGATACATGGTCGTAAAGAGGCAGACGTCCGCGCCGGTCAGCCGCTCCCCACAGACGTATCGCTGCTCGGCGAGGACATCGTTCCAGTGGTCGAGCGCGTCGAAGAGGCCCGCGACGGCCCGCTCGTAGGGTTCCTGGGCCTGGGCGAAGCCGGCGCGATACACACCGTTGTTGATGGGCTCGTAGATCTCGTCGATCCGCTCGGCGACCGGGAGCTCCTCGGGGAAGAGTTCGATGTCGCGGGTGGCGTACGCGTCGAAGCCCTGGTCGAGGATCTCGATGATTTCGCTCGATTCGTTGTTGACGATCGTTCCGGCCTCGCGATCCCAGAGGACCGGGACGGTGACCCGGCCGGTAAATCCGGGGGCGGCGGCCCGGTAAACCTCGCGGAGGTAATCGGCGTCGTTGACCCTGTCGGGGGTGCAGTCGTCCTTCTCGGGCGTAAACTCCCAGCCGTCGTCGATGCGCACCGGATCGACGATGTCCATGGAGATGGCGTCATCCAGGCCTTTCAGCGCCCGCACGATCGCCGTCCGGTGGGCCCACGGGCACGCCCGGGACACGTAGAGGTGGTAGCGATCGGCTGCCGGGGGATGGGGTCCGTTCGGCTCGACGCGATCGTGGAAGCTCGTCGGCTCGCGGTCGAAAGCGCCGTCCTCGGTCGTCGAGACGGATTCGCGGTCGGGGTGCCACTCCCCGTCGATCATCAAGCCCATATCCGGTCACGGCGGTCCAGCCCTAAAGGCTCGCCTCACTCCCAGACTTCGGGTGCCCGCCCCATGCGCCGGAGGACCATTGGATAGACGACGGCGATGGCGAACGCGACGCCGATCCGCACGAGGAAGTGCGCCCCCGGATAGATCTGTTCGATCAACAGCAGGGCAGCGAACATGACCACGATCAACACGGCGTAATGGGGCGCCAGTTCCCGCATCTGCTCCCGGAAACTCGCCATACGCGCCGGTCGACCCCGGCGGTGGTAACTGTACTGGTCTTTCTGCGGCGGTCGCGGAGCTCCCTGGGGCGGGTGTCTATCGGCACTCAACACAGCGCCTGGAATGGGACGACGGCGATCGCCTCCCCCCGACCGTGTCCACGTCGGGTGAGCACGCACCCATCCGCGAGTGCGATACGGGTGCTCGACGCCACGCGTCCCGGGGCAAACCGCCGTCCGTACAGCGGGAACGACGAGTCCGCATGCCCGAACGGGATCGCCTCGCCGTCCGCGCACACGACCGGGACGGCGAATTCGACGTCCTCGTCCGGGACCTCGAACCCGGCCGCGAGCGAGCGCTCGACCGTCGGCACCACGCGTCCGGAAACGAACGGACGGACGACCAGCACCGCGGCGGTATACGCGGCCATCGGCTTCCCGGGCAGCGCCACGACGGGCGTACCCGCCACCGTGGCGACGGCCGTCGGCCGCCCCGGCCGCAGCGCGACCCCGCGAAACAGCATCTCGCCCTCCTGCAAACAGCGAACCACCTGGTCGGCCCGCCCGACGCTGGTGCCCCCGGTCGTGAGCACGACGTCATGGGCGGCCACGGCGGTCTCGATCCCCGAACGGATGGTCTTGGGGTCGTCCCGGAGCGCATCCCGGATCGTCGGGTCGTGACCCCATTGCCGCACGAGGTTCGCGAGCATCTCGGAGTCGCGGTCGGGCTGCGTGCCCTCGGCGATCTCGGTGCCGGTCGGCACGAGCCCCACATCGAGCGGCGCCGCGACGGCAACCGTCTCGATGCCGACATCTCGGAGGAGCGAGACGTGCCGTGGCGCGAGGCGCTGCCCGGCCGGCACGAGTTCTTCGCCCGCGCTGGCGGTCGTGCCCGCCGGATAGACATTGGCCCCCGGTTCGAGCGCCGGCCCGGAAACCGCCTCCCCGGACACGGTGGCCTCCTCCCGCATCAACACGACGTCCGCCGACGGGGGGAGGGGTGCCCCGGTCGCGATTTCGACGGCTTCGCCGGCCCCGATCCGTGGGGGATTGTCGTTGGGCGCGACCTCGCCCACGATAAGACGAGGCTCGTCCCCGTCGGCCGCGAACGCGAACCCGTCCATCGTGGCGCGATCGAAGCGGGGCACGTGCTCGGATGCGACCACAGGCGACGCCAGCCTTCGCCCGCCGGCGTGTGCGAGCGGTTCGTGTTCGGTGCGGACGGCGGGGCGTTCGATGTCGGTCACGATTCGGTCGATCGCCTCCGCCCGCGTCACCGCCCCACGATCGCGCATACACTCGGGGTTGACGCGGCGGGCGTTAGAACCCGTCGCTGGATCGGGGATCCGGAGGGAGGTTCCATCACCGGCGGGAAATCCCAATTTCAGAAAACGTTATCCGAGTACGAGGAGCCGTATAGGATACAACGATGAGGCGATCCCGCCGGAGGTACGATGGAGTTTAACGGGACGTTCGAGCTGGAGGAGACGAGCATCGACGAGGTGTGGCTCGCGCTCTCAGATCCCGTCTTGGTCGAAGCCTCCCTGCCGGGGTGTCAGTTCCTCCTCGAGGTCGAGGACCCCGATCCGGACTTCGACGAACTCGAGGATCGAGCAGCGGAGCGGGATGTCGAGCCGACCGCCGACGAGGAAACCATCGCCGCGCGGGCCTTCGAGGAGGGCAACCACTACGCCGCGCTGTTGCAGCTCAGCGTCGGCCCGGTGAACCCCACGTTCCGGGCCGTGGGGACGGTCGACCACCGCGTATTCCCCGAAATGTCCGCATCCGGCGAAGGTTCGTCGAGCAACAGTTCCTTCGAGGGCGCGGCGGGCATGTCCCTCACGGAGACCGACGACGGGGTCGAAGTCGAATGGAACGCCGAGGCCGAGGTGTTCGGGAAGATCGCGCAGATGGGCCAGCGGGTGATCGATCCCGTCGCGAACCGAGTGGTCAAACGATTCTTCTCGTCGATGCAGGACCGGCTCCACGAGCTCGGGACGGACCTCGACGAACTCGACGAGGACGCCGACGACGGGCGGGGCATCGTCGACCGGGTACTCGGGCGGTCATCGGATTCGGAGTAACCATGACAGAACACGACATCACCCTCACGGTCAACGGCACCGAACACGAACTGACGGTCGACTCGCGGACGCTACTCGTGCACGCGCTCCGGGACGAACTCGGCTATACCGGGACGAACGTCGGGTGCGAGAGCAGCCTCTGTGGCGCCTGCACGGTGCATCTCGACGGGGATGCAGTCAAGTCCTGTACCGTGCTCGCGGTCCAGGCGGATGGGGCGCATATCGACACGGTCGAGGACCTCGCGGACGATGGCACGTTCCACCCGATCCAAACCGCATTCCAGGAGGAGCACGGGCTCCAGTGTGGCTACTGTACCCCGGGGATGATGATGGCCGCGGTCGATCTCCTTGAGGAGAACCCGGACCCGACCCGCGAGGAGATCCGGGAGGGGCTCGAGGGGAACATCTGTCGGTGTACCGGGTATCAGAACATCGTCAACGCGGTCGAGAACGCGGCTAAGGCGATGAACGAGGGGGTGGTCGCCGACGGGGGCGCCGTCCGATGGCCCGACGAGCGGGGTGAACGAGAATGAGCGTCGAAACGATCGATCCCGACGACCTCGACCCGGCCGACCTCCTCGGTTCGGCGATCGAACGCCGCGAGGACCCGGCGTTGCTCACCGGCGAGGGCGAGTACACGGACAACATCCAGTACGAGGACGGCGTCCACATGGCCGTCGTCCGGAGCCAGTACGGCCACGCCCAGGTGGAGGTCGACGTGGGGGACGCCGAACGCCGGGAGGACGTCCTCGCGGTCTATACCTACGAGGATATCGAGGCCAGCGATGCCCCGGGGACCATCGCGGTCATGATCGACGCCCCGCACGCGACGCCGGTGGACCGTGCCGTCCTCGCGGACGGACGCGTCCGGTTCCAGGGCGAGCCGATCGCCGTCGTCGTCGCCGACGATCGCTATGCCGCGGCGAGCGCGGCGGAGGCCGTCGATGTGACCTACGACCGGCTCGATGCGGTGGTCGATCCCGAGGCGGCCCTCGAGCCCGACGCGTCGACGCTCCACGAGGACGCCCCCGACAACGTCGCGTTCGACTGGGAGACCGGCGACGAAGGAGCCGTCGAGGATGTCTTCGACGAGGCGGCCGACGTCGTCGAACTCGAACTCGAGAACAACCGACTGATTCCGACGGCGATGGAGACGCGCGCGGTGATCGCACGGTACGACCGAGACGAAGAGTTCCTCACCGTCGAGATGACGTCCCAGAACCCGCACCTCCATCGCGGGTGGATCGCCGCGGCGCTCGGCCTCGAGGAGGAACAGATCCGCGTGCGTGCGCCCGACGTGGGCGGCGGCTTCG
This sequence comes from uncultured Salinarchaeum sp., assembly GCA_964489365.1. GTDB lineage: Archaea > Halobacteriota > Halobacteria > Halobacteriales > SKNY01 > SKNY01. The sequence goes on along the minus strand of CAZAYR010000055.1, from coordinate 1,101 downwards.
GGTCGAAGATCCACGCGTACCCCGAGGAAGTACTGGCCTCGTTCGCGGCGATGGACTTGGAGCGCCCGGTGAAATGGCAGGCGACACGGACCGGCGGATTCGCGGGGACGAATCACGGGCGGGAGCATCGCTCCCACGCGAAGATCGGCTTCGACGAGGACGGACGGATCGTCGGGCTCCGGGCGGACACGACGGTGGGTGTGGGTGCGTATCTCTCGACCGCGGAGGCCGGGGTCGGCGGGCCGGACTACGGCGAGTTGCTCTGCGGCCAGTACGACATCCCCGCCTTCTACGTGCACTCGACCGGCGCGTTCACGAACACGACGCCGGTCGATGCGTACCGCGGCGCCGGGCGCCCCGAGGCGACATACCTCATCGAACGTCTGATGGGCTACGCCGCCCGGGAGCTCGGCGAGGATCCCGCCGAACTCCGTCGCCGGAACTTCGTTCAACCCGACCAGTTCCCCTACGAGTCCGCGGCCGGGCGCGAGTACGACAGCGGCGATTACGAGCATGCGCTCGATCTCGCGCTCGACCATGTCGAGTACGAGTCGTTCGACGAACGCCGACGCGCGGCCCGGGAGGAGGGTCGCTATCTCGGCATCGGCCTCTCCTGTTATATCGAAGCCTGTGGCGTCGGCCCGGGGCTGTTCGAGGCCGGCTCCGTCGAGGTCGACCCGTCCGGGGAGGTGGTCGTGAAGGCGGGGACGCACTCGCACGGCCAGGGCCACGGGACGACCTTCGCCCAGATCGTCGCCGACCGGCTCGGGGTCGACTACGACGACATCGAGGTCATCGAGGGCGATACCGCGGAAGTCCCGATGGGCATCGGCACGTTCGGCTCGCGATCGATCCCGGTCGGGGGAAGCGCCGTCGTCGAGAGTGCAGAGGAGGTCCTCGAGAAGGCCCGCGAGATTGCGGGCCACCGCCTCGAGGCCGATCCTGCCGATCTGGAGTTCGAGGACGGCGAATTCTCCGTCGCCGGCGCACCGAGCCGGTCGATCTCGATCCGCGAGGTCGCCGAGCTTGCCGAGGACCCCGACGCGCTGCCCGAGGAGATGGAGCCGGGCCTGGCAGCGAATTCGATGTACGAGCCGCCGA
>CAZAYR010000054.1:0-16772 GCA_964489365.1 uncultured Salinarchaeum sp. | reverse complement strand
ACGACGCGGCGACGACCGGCAACCAACTCTACGCCGATCGGGCCCGGCTCGATTGCGCGTACGAGCGTTTCGACGAGGACGAGCTCGCGGCAATCGAGGATGACGTGAACGCGTGGATCGAGGACGATCGCGACGTCACGGCGTTCGAACTCCCGCGGGAGCGGGCCGAACAGGAACTCGATCCGACCCGGACGCGGATCGATCTCCTGCCATCCTCCGTCGATCCGGTGCGGATCGTCGAGATCGAGGGCGTCGACCGGACCGCCTGCGGCGGGACGCACGTCTCCCGGACCGGCGCGATCGGGGCGATGACGATCACCGGCCGCGAGACCGCCGGGGCAGGCGAGGAACGGATCCGGTTCACGCTGGCGGACACGTAGGCCGGAGTGATTTTGTACCGGGCCGTCGAGTCACCGCCAACGTGCGGATCGATCGCAGCTTCATCCAGGTGCCGGGGATCGGCGAAACCCGCGAGCAGCGCCTCTGGGAGGCGGGGGTGACGACCTGGCGGGGCGGCGTGGAGCCGGAACCGCTCGGCCCGAAAACGGGCGAACGCCTCCTCGAGTTTGTCGACATCGCCGAGGCGGAACTCGATGCGGAAAACGTGGACTTCTTCGCGGAATCCCTCCCGTCCCGGGAACGTTGGCGACTCCTCGAATCCTTCCGTCCGCGGGCGACGGCCCTGGACATCGAGACCACGGGCCTCGATCATGCGCGGGATGCCGTCACCACGGTGACTCTCCACGACGCCGGCGGGACCAGGACGTTCGTCCGGCACAACGATCTCACCCGCGAGCGACTCCGAGCGGCCTTCGACGGGATCGATCTCCTGTTGACGTTCAACGGGAGCCAGTTCGACCTCCCGTTCCTCGAGCGGTCGTTCGATCTGTCCATCGATGTGCCCCACGTCGATCTCCGGTTTCCGTGCCGGCGCGCTGGCCTCACGGGCGGGTTAAAGCGGATCGAACAGGCCGTCGGGATCGAGCGGGAGTGTCCCGCGGTCGACGGGCGCGAGGCGATTCGCCTGTGGCATCAGTACCGCCGCGGCGAGGGGGCGGCCCTCGATCGATTAATCGAGTACAATCGCGCGGACACTCGTTCGCTGTTCCCCGTCGCGGACCGGCTCGTCGAGGCACTCGACCGGGAATTCGTCCAGCCGTATCTCGCGGCCGAATGAGGGCGTCTCCGGGGAATTTGAAGCTCCCTAAACGGTATGAAAGGCACCGCGGGGGCGCATGAAACGTATGAAACGACGCGAATCGACCACATGCTATTTGATGGCACGGTCTCTGGTACTAGACAGTCATGGTCCCCGACTTCCGACCCTCCATCGAGGTGATCGTCCCGTGAGCTCGGCGCCGCTCACCCAGATCACCCGATCGCAACTGTTCCGACCCATCGAGGCGATCGCGTTCTGGACGGCCATCGCCCTCCCCTTCCTGTACGTGCCCCTCCTGTTCATGGGCCTCGAGTCCACCGGGGAACTCGCGGTGTTCTTCGGGCTGGTCGCGCTCAACGGCGTGGCCTTCATCGTCGGCCACCGCCACAACCGCACCTAACCGGTACGGTTTAGCCGCCGAGGCCGAACGCGCACGTATGCCCCGCTGGGGACGGCCCGCCCTCCGCGAACGATTCGACGACGGTGCCCGCCCGGCCCCACAGCGCCGGCCACGGACCCACCACTGCGATCTCTACCTCGCGACCGACGCGTCCGTCGGTCCACGCGCGAGCGGCTTCGGGGCACTCCTCGAGGCGCCCGACGGGACCGTGCTTGAGCGGTGGGCCCGCCCCGGACGGGCGGCGGATAACAACGACGCGGAGCTGCGGGCCCTCCACTACGGCCTCGATCGACTCGCGTCCCATCGTCGCACGCCCGATCGCTTGGGGATCCTGATCGATCACGAAGGCCTCGGACGCGCCGCCGCGGCGTGTGCCACCCCGGAGGCCCCGACCCCGACCCGCCCGCCCTCGCGGACGGCCAGTCGCCACCACTGGGGCGGGATCACCGCGCGGATCGCGGCGATCCCGCAGGTCCGCGTCGCGGTGGTGTCCTCGCCGCGGAACCCGGCACACGGCCTGGCGAACGGCGTCGCCGGCGACTGAAATCGACAAGGGTCAATACGGCCGGCACGAACGGGCGGCGTGATGTGGGGGGACCGCTTGCTGCCGGCGACCGCCGCCGCCACGTACGTACTCATGTTGCTCGGCATCTATACCGCCGCGGTCGGGGCCGGGCTCACCTGCGGGGCCCGGTGGCCGCTCTGTGATGGGGCCGTCTTCGGGCTTTTTCCCGCAAACTGGGTCAGTTTCGTGGAATGGTTCCACCGCCTCGTGGCGCTGGTCACGGGGTTCCTGATCCTGGGTAGCTGGTTCGTCACCTGGCGTTCGTCGGGGAACCGACGGGGTACGTGGGCGTTCACCGCGGCGGTCGTCCTGACCCCGGTGCAGATCTGGCTCGGGGCGGAGACCGTGCGCCAGTACGAGGTGCTGATCCTGTCAGCGCACTTCGTGACGGCCATGTTGATCTTCATCGCCGTGCTCGCCGGCGTCTGGTGGTCGCGGGCGCCCGCTCCTTCGGCCAGACGGCGGTCCCGGCTCCTGGGCGGGGCGGCGGCACTGACGGTCCCCTTCCTCGCGTTGACCCCGCAGTTGTTCGTCGCCCACACCGGTCCCGTCCAGGTGATCTATTACGGGACCGGCCTCGCGATCGCCGGAGCGGTCCTGCTGGCCGCCCTCGACGCGCTCTCGGCGGCCGCGCCCACCCGGGCGTTCCTCGCCGCCGGCGCCCTCGTGCTGGTCGGCGTGCGCCTGACCGCCGGCCGGCTGGTCCGGTCACCCACGATCCACACCGTCGACTGGCTCGCCGCCATCGGGTTGGTGGTCGTCCTGGCGGTGGCCCTGACCCTCTCGACGGGCATCCTCGGGCGCCCGATTCGAGCGGCCAGCTAGACGAAGTCGCTCAAGCCTGATTGCCCGTCGCCGTCGTCATCCTCCTCCTCGGTCGCATCCGCGTCGACCTCATTTTCCTCCGTCACGGTCTCGCTGATGCCCCCCGTCGGTGCCGCGGCGATCGCGCCCTCCCGCCGTCGCCGCTCGGCGTCCGCGACGATGTCCTGGACCTTGTTCGTGCTCTCCCCGCTACCCGTGATGAAGGAGACGTGTTCGGCGTCGAGATCGTACCGCGCGACCATCTCGATCGTCAGTTCGCGGTTCCGACAGTGGTGGGTCATCGTCGCGAGAAACGGGAGGATGTCGTTCCGTGCGGTGGCCATGCTGACGCCCGCCGACTCCGCAATCGTCCGCGCGACGGTATCCCGGCGTTCCCGGGCCGAGCGGGAGCTGCCGAGCCGGCGCCAGAACCGCGGGGGGCCGTACCGGGTCCATCCGCCTTTCTCGCCCTCCCGGGCGGCGGCCACCCCCGCGGCGACGTTGTCGGTCACGTACCGCCAGTAACGGTACTCCTGGGTCGCCCGGACCCGGCCGAGCCACCGATCCCCGGCCGCCAGCCGGCCGTACGCGTCGGCGAGCTCGGTGCCCGCGTAATCTTTCCCGACGTTATCCTCGATCCAGGCCAGGAGGTCGTCCGGCGTTTCGTCGACATCGTACGCGGCGTACAGTGCCTCCTGCGGGCTGGCCTCCTTGAACACGGCATCCATGAACGGGAAGATGCCCTCGGTGCGGTCGCGCTCGCCGGTCACCACATCCTCCACCTCGATCGAGCCCGCATGCTCGGCGACGGCCTGGAGATCGTTGATCGCCGATCGCAGGTCGCCGTCGGTCCGCTCGGCGATGGCCTCGATGGCCGCTTCCTCGAACTCGACGTCCTCCTTCCGACAGATATCCCGGAGGACGGGAACGATCGACCGACTCGAGACCGCGCGGAACTCGATATCCTCGGCGGCATCGCGCAACCCCCGGCCCATCTCGTAGAAATCGTTCGCGATCAGCACGATCGGCTGGGCGGCGTCCTTCACGAGCCGGGTCATTGCGGCCGCCCCGCCCCGATCGACGTTGCCGTGGAGGTTGTCGGCCTCGTCGAGGATGATCAGTTTCCGCCCGCCCCCGAACGTCGCGCTCCGGGCCGCCTCGCCGGCGACCTCCTCGATCACCGCGGCGGTCCGCTGGTCGCTGGCGTTGAGCTCGATCGGTTTCCAGCCCATATCCGCCGCCAGGGCGTGAGCCGCCGACGTCTTCCCGACGCCGGGCTGACCGTGGAGGATCACCGCCCGGCCCTCCTCTGGCCACGCCTCGGCCCACGCCAGCAGCTCGTCACGGGCCGTGTCGTTCCCACGGACCTCCGAGAGCGAGCGCGGGCGATACACCTCCGTCCAATCCATCGGTCCGAACGACGCTTCCGGTCGGGTTAGGGGTTGCGAAGCTTACCAGCGCGGGCGGCCCTCGGCGGAGGCGACCCGGTCCAGCTGTCGCGATCGGTCGGTCGCCGTGCCGTCCGCGCCGGCCACCGACCGCACTGCCCCGATGTCGAGGGCGGTCATGAGATCCGTCCGGGTAATGAGCCCGGCGAGATCGCCGACCGCATCGAGGACGAGTACCCGCCCGATGTCGTTGGATTGGAGGGCCTCGATCGCCGCGAATGCCTCCTCGTCCGGCGTAAGCGTGGTGAGCTCCCGGGTCATGATCCCCTCGACGGCGGTCCGGTCCCGGTCCTCCGGGGGGATCTCCCGGACGTCGTCGAGCGTGACGACGCCGACCACGCCAGACCCGTCGACGACCGGGTAGCCGGTGTGGCGTTGCTCGTACATCCGCCCGAGGAGATCATCGACCGAGAGCGAGGGCTCGACGACGTCGAGCTGATCGACCGGCGTCATGACGTCCCGAACGGCAATGCCCTCGACGGCCTGCCGGAGCGCCGTGTACCGGGCCTCGCTCGAGGCGGCGATGTAGATAAAGAGCGCGAGCGCGATGAGAATGAAGTTCATGGCGAGCAATCCGATCAACCCCAGCGCGATCGCGAAGAGTTTGCCGACGCGTGCGGCCTGGGCCGTCGCCACGGCGAAGGGTTGGTTCCGGGAAAGGAGCGCCCGTAGGACCCGCCCCCCGTCCATCGGGAATCCCGGGAGCAGATTGAACGCCGCGAGAACGAGGTTCATTAACGCCAGGTAGGCCACCACGAACAGCAGCGCGTCCGTCCCGACCGGGATGAGATAGACCCCGACCAGGAGTCCCAGGCCGAGCCCGATGCTCACCGCCGGGCCGGCGATCGCGATGACGAGTTCCTCGCGCCAGTCCGTCGGTTGCTCGCTGAGCTGGGCGACCCCCCCGAGGAGCCAGAGCGTGATCGAATCGATCGGAAAGCCATACCGGATGGCCGCCACGGAGTGGCCTAGCTCGTGGAGGAGGACGGACACGAACAGACCCACGGCGGCGAACGAGCCGAGGATCCAGGGCATCGCGTCCGCCGTCATCGGGGCGACCTCGATCGCGATGCCCAGGGTCCTGTTCAGCAGCTCGATGAGGTCCTCGACCTGGATCGCGATGACGTAGGCGAAAATGGGCAGAATGAGCAGAAACGTAATGTCGAGTCTGATCGGGATCCCGACCAGCGATCCGATCCGGAAGCTCTTGAACATGCGGACGGTTACGGATGCTGGCCCATTAAACGGATTGTCTCTCCGGACAGAACGATCGGGCGTCAGGCCAGTTGTCGGCCGATGATGTCGTCGGCGGTCGTCAGGAAGTCGCGTGCACGCCCGTCGGGGATGGTCGCCCCCGCCGCGATGCTGTGTCCCCCGCCCTCCCCGTCGACGGCGGTCGCCGCCTCCCGCATCACGATCGAGAGATCGAGGCCCTCGCTGACGAGCCGCCCGGTCCCCCGGGAAGAGACCTTGATTTCCGTGGGCGATTCCTCCGCGAACGCGATGATCGGCCGATCGGACCGGACGCCGTCGACCCCCAGCGCCATACCCGCGACGATGCCGACGATGGTATCCGGGATCCGCTCGCCGGCGTCGAACCACTGGACGTGCTCCTCGACGGTCACGCCGTTTGACTCGACCCACGCGATCCCCTCCGAGAGGTTCCGGCGGTGGTTGGCCAGGAGCCGTCGTGCGCGGGTGAGCACCTCGCCGCGATCCCCCAGACACACCCCCAGCCCGACGTCGCCGCGCTCGTATCGCGCCGTCGCGTTGAGCAGCGTGGAGAACTCGCTGGCGTCGCGGAGTTCGGTGCCTTCCTCCTCCTGGATCAGGGTGTAGGTCGTCCCGGTCATCGTATCGATGCGCTCGGCGGGCACGCCGCTCGTGACCGCCCGCTGGATCAGACCACTGACCAGTCGCCGCTGTTCGTCCTGGGTGAGGTCGACCCAGCTGCGCCATTCCTCCTCGACTTTGAGCGGGATATCGAGTTCATCGAGGAATCGCCGGACGCCACTGGGATTGTTCGTGATCCCTGGGATCCGGACGTCGCTCGCGTACTCGAGCAGCTTCGGGATTGGTCGGGTCTGAGTGCCGAAGAAGGTCAGATCGGCCCCGGTATCCAGCACGCCCGTCTCGACGCCCTCCTCCACGATGCCGGCGTTGGCCCCGTGGAGTTCCCCCTCGCTCGCCTGCATGTCCCCGACCGCCCCCACGACCGCCAGCGCGGCGAGATCCCGGTTGTCCGTGCCGTTCTCGAGAGCCCGTGCCAGGACGTAGGCGACCCCCGCACCGGAGAGCTCGCTCGAGCCGTCGAGGCCGAAGAGATGGGGATTGAGATGGAGGGGCGTGTCCGCGTCGGCCGGTTCGTGGTGGTCGCACACGATCGGCTCGAACGCCCCTGCCCGGGCGTGTTCGACGATGTCCGGGAGCTGCCCGCTCCCGAAGTCGGTGAAGAGGACGGTGTGACAGTCCGCTGCGGCGATTTCGGCGATCTCCTCGGCGTCGAGCTGCTTGCTGAACATCACGGAGAAGGGGACGCCGGCGCGTTCGAGCGCGGTCGAGGCGATCGCCGCACTCGTGAGCCCGTCGGCGTCGATGTGGGAAACCACGAGGACCTCGTCGCTCTCGCGGATCCGGGCGGCGCAGTCGGCGGCCCGGTCGGCCAGTGCGGGGACGGGACCGCTCATATCCGTCGGTTGAAACCTCAGGATTAATAACCTGCGGTCCGGCTGTCGTCGTCCGATTTCACAGCCGCGCGAGGACCTGCTCGGCCAGGGTCTCGAACGAGGCTTCGCTCGCGACGACCTCGACGTCGATCCCGTGTTCCTCGAGCGCTCGGGCCGTCGGGGGGCCGATGGCGCCGACGATCACCTCGGCGCACCGCTCCCGGACGGCTGCCTCGCTCGAGCGTTCGGCCGCGGCCGCGAGGAAGTGTTCGACGGTGAGCCGGGAGGTAAACAGCAGCGCGTCGATGTCCCCGGCGACGAGTTGGTCGACCGAATGGCCGGAGTCCGGCGGGCGCTCGAGGGTATACAGGACCGTCTCGTGGACGTAGGCGCCGGCATCCACAAGCCCATCCACGAGCACGTCGCTCCCCGCATCGCTCCGGGCGACCTCCACCGTCGCGCCCTCGACTTCGCCGGCGAGGGCCTCGACAACCCCCGCCGAGGTGGCGGTCTCGGGGACGATCTGGACCTCGAGGTCGAGCGCTCGGAGCGCTTCGGCGGTCGCATCGCCGATCGCGCAGATCCTCCCGGCACCATGGCGGAGTCGCTCGGGCTCGAGGAGATGCGCGGCGGTCCTGCTGGTAAAGATGAGATAGTCGGCATCGGTCCGCGGGCTGGCGCCGGTGGGGGCGATCGCCAGCATCGGATCCGCCACCGGCTGCCCGCCGAGCCCGGCCACCACGGATTCGGCGTCCTCGCGGCGCGCGTCGTCCGGCCGGAAGAACGCCATCCGGGGGCGGTCGCGATCCATCATTCCTCCACGGCGTCGGCTGCCTCCTCGAGCAGCTCCGCCGCGCCCTCCGCCACCAGGTCCTCGCCGAAGTCATGGGCCGCCGCGACGTGGCGTTCGACGGGCAGGTCGCGTTGGGCGTCGATGCGATCGGTGCCGTCGACGTCTAGCACCTGCACCCGCGTGTTGACGACTTCGCCTTGGACGACGGCGTGGATGCCGATCGGGGCGATACACCCCCCGCCGATGTCGGCGAGCAGGATGCGCTCGACCGTCGCGGCGACCCGGCTGGGCGGGTGGTCGAGGCGCTGGTGGATCGCCTCGGCCCGGTCGGTATCCGCCATCGTGACCGCGATGGCCCCTTGCCCGGGGGCGGGGACGAAGTCCTCGAGGGGGAATCGTGCGGTCGGGACGGCCCGTATCAGGTCGCTCCGTTCGAGGCCCGCCGCGGCGAGCACGAGCCCGTCCAAGCGAGGGCCGCCCTCCCGTTCGAGTGCGCGAGCTTCGAGCGGCGAGAGCTCCCCCTGCCAGTCCTGGCGCGCCTCCTCGTCCTCGAATGCCGCCCGTCGTTCCCGGAGATGGGGCCCGAGCAGTTTCTCGAGGCGGGTGTCGACGTTGCCCCGGATCGGGGTGATCTCGAGATCCGGCCGGACGGCGCGAAGCTGCGCGCGCCGCCGCAGGCTCGCGGTACCGATCGTGCCCCCCTTCGGGAGCTCCTCGATCCCCCCGCCATCGTGGGTCACGAGCACGTCATTGGCCGGCGCGCGATCCGGGATGGCCGCGACGACGAGATCCGAGGGCATGTCGGTGGGCATGTCCTTGAGCGAATGGACCGCGGCGTCGAGTTCCCCCGCGAGCACCCGTTCGTCGAGGTCGCGGACGAAGGCCCCCGTCTTGCCGAGCCGCTGGATCAGGGTCTCGTCGAGGCGATCGCCGGTCGTCTCGACGGGCACGATCTCCACCGGGTCGTGGCGGCGGTCGAGCCGATCCCGGACCAGCTCGGCTTGCCGACGGGCCAGCGCCGACCCGCGCGTACCGAGCCGAAACGGCTCGTCGCTCATACGTTCCCTCGGACGAGCCCGTTGAAACCAGCTTCGGGACGGCCGCGCATTCACGCGATCTCCGCGAGGACCCGATCGTATGCATCCAGGGTCGCCTCGATGTCGGCGGCCGAATGGGCCGCGCTGAGGAACTGTGCCTCGTGCTGGTTGCCCGTCAGCAGGATCCCCTCGTCCTTCATCGCCGGCCAAAAGAGCCGCTCCCACCGTTCGCCGTCCGCCGCGTCGATGTCCGCACCGGTCATCGGCCGTTCTCCCGGGGCGGAACCGAAGACGACCTTGAACATGCTGTCCCGTCCGAGGACCGAATACGCGGGCGCCCGGTCGGCGACGATCTCTTCCAGACCTGATCGGAGTTCCTCGCCCAACGTCGCGAGGTCGTCATAGACGCCCTGGTCCCGGGCGTACTCGAGGGTCGCGAGTCCCGCAACCATCCCGACCGGGTGGGCCGCGTAGGTGCTGGCGTGGAACACGTCGCCCGTCGGCGTCAGTTCGTTCATGAGGCGGGCATCCCCCCCGACGGCCCCGACCGGGAACCCCCCGCCGATCACCTTGGCGAACGTCGTCAGGTCGGGCTCGACCCCGTAGGTCCCCTGGGCACAGCCGAGTCCGCCGATCCGGAACCCCGTCATCACCTCGTCGAAGATCAGGAGGACGTCGTGGTCGTCGGTGAGCTTCCGGACCCGGTCGAGATAGCCGTCGGCGGGGAGCACGACGCCGTTGTTGCCCAGCACCGGCTCCATGAGCACCGCCGCGATGTCGTCGTACTGGTCGAGTACGTCCGCCAGCGCCCCGGGATCGTTGAACGGAACGACCAGCGTATCCGCGGCCGACCGCGCGGTGACGCCCGGCGAGTCCGGGTCGGCCGGGCCATCCTCCCCGGTGACGAGCGTGGCATCGAGCGCACCGTGGTAGCCGCCGTCGACGATCACGATTCGGTCCCGCCCGGTCGCCCCCCGGGCCAGCCGCACGGCGGTCGTGGTCGCCTCCGTGCCGCTGTTGACGAACCGCAGCTTCTCGACACTCGCGACGTGGTCGATGATGAACGACGCCAGCTCCAGGGCGGTCTCGTGGGGGGCGCCGTACATCGGACCGTCCGCGACCTGTGCCTCGATCCGGGCCGTGATCTCCTCGGGTGGGGAGTGGCCGAGGAGGAGCGGCCCGTAGCCCATGAGATAATCGAGGTAGCTGTTTCCGTCGACGTCGACGAGGTGCGCCCCGTCCCCGTGATCGATGAAGGCGGGGACGGGCCGGACCGCTCTGACCGGCGAGTTGACCCCGCCGGGAAAGGTCGAAAGGGCACGGCCGTACAGCTGTCTGGAGCGATCCCCTGCCATGGCTGGCGATCCCGCCCGCACCCCCTTGGAGCTACCGAGATCAGTCGCCGAGCCCGGCGGCGATCTCCTCGGCCGCGTAGGTGATGATCAGGTCCGCCCCCGCGCGCTTGATCGCCAGCACGGATTCGCGCATCGTCGCCGTCCGATCGAGCCACCCCTCCCGATCGGCGGCCACGATCATCGCATACTCCCCGCTGACGTGGTAGGCCGCAAGCGGGAGGTCCACGGCCTCGCGGGCGTCCCGGAGGACGTCCAGATAGGGAAGCGCGGGTTTGACCATGAGCATGTCCGCGCCTTCCTCGATGTCGAGGGCCATTTCCCGCCGGGCTTCGCGGGCATTGCCCGGATCCATCTGGTAGTGGCGTCGATCCCCGAACGCCGGCGCCCCGTCGGCCGCATCGCGGAACGGACCGTAAAAGGCACTCTCGTATTTCGCCGCGTAACTGAGGATCGGCGTCGAGGCGTACCCACCGTCGTCGAGGGCCGTGCGGATCGCCCCGACCATCCCGTCGATCATCCCGCTCGGCGCGACGATATCCGCCCCGGCTGCGGCATGGGAGACGGCGATCCGGCCCAGACGCTCCCGCGTGGCGTCGTTGTCGACGGTCATCGTGCGGTCGCCGTCCCGCGCATCGTCCGCGAGGACGCCGCAGTGCCCATGGGTCGTGTACTCGCACAGGCAGACGTCGGTGACGATGGTCAGGTCCGTGGCCGCTCGGAGCCGGCGGGTCGCTTCCTGGATCACCCCGTCCTCGGCCCAGGCCCGGGAGCCGGTCGCGTCTTTCGACGCGGGGATCCCGAACAAAATCACGGCACTGACCCCTGTCTCGACAATTTCGCGCGCCCGGTCGGTGACTGCCTCGACGGGCACCCGTTCGTGCCCCGGCATCGACGGGATCGGCACGGGTTCGTCGGCCGTGGCGTCGACGAACACGGGCGCGACGAGATCCGAGGGATGCAGGTGGGTCTCCCGCACGGCCTCCCGGATGCCATCGCGGCGGAGTCGCCGGGGTCGCTCCGGTCGCATCACGCGACCGTTCCCCGCAGGCCCGCAAAACCTCATCGCTTTAGGGGTTCCTGGCAAGGGGCCCCGCATGCGCATCAGCGTGATCGGCGGCGGCGAGGCGGCCGACGACGCCCTCGAGACGGCGGAGGCGGTGGGCCGACGGGTCGGGGACGGGGACCACACGCTCGTCTGTGGCGGGTTGGGCGGCGTGATGGCGGCGAGCTGTCGCGGCGCCAAGGCGGCGGGCGGACGGACCATCGGGATCCTCCCCGGACGGGACGTCGGAGCCGCGAACGAGCACGTCGACGTCCCGATCGCGACGGGACTGGGCAACGGCCGGAACGTGCTGGTCGCCGCGAACGGCGACGGCGTGATCGCGATCGACGGCGGGTACGGCACGCTTTCCGAGATCGCCCATGCGCTCGATTTCGGGCGCCCTGTCGCCGGCCTCGAGACCCACGACGTGGCCGGGGTCGAGCACGTCAGGTCGGCGGGCGAAGCCGTGACCTACCTGGAGCGGGCGGTCGGGCCCTGAACCGCGGGCCCGATGGGCTTTTGTGGGATTCGCGACCTTGGTCGCCATGACGTTCAGCATCTGTGTGCGCGAGCCCGTCGATGAGGACGGGGAACGAGGCCACCGCTTCGGCGTCGCCGTGACGACCCGACTGGCCGGTGTCGGCAACCTCTGTCCGTTCGTCAACGAGGCCGGCGCGGTCGCGACCCAGAGCCTGGTCAACGTGTCCCTCGGGCGCCGCGGGGTCCGATATCTCGCCGAGGGGCTGGCGGTCGAGGACGTGCTTCCCGCGCTGTTGCATGCGGATCCGGAGAGCGAAGTCCGCCAACTCCACGGCGTCGACGCCCACGGCGAATACGCCTTTTCGGGCGAGGAGTGTCGCGACTGGTTCGGCCACGAACGCGGCGATGGCTACACCGTCGCCGGGAACCTGCTGACGGGTCCGGAGGTCATCGAGTCGACGGCGAGGACGTATGCGGACACCGAGCCGACCGATCGACCGCTCGCCGACCGGCTCGTCGACGCGCTGGCGGCCGGCCACGCGGCGGGTGGCGATCGGCGCACGGAACTGCCCATCCAGAGCGCGGCCGTCCGGGTGCGCGAGACCGACGCGGTCGAGGAGGAGCCACTCTACAACGACCTCCGCGTCGATGCGACCGAGACGCCCATCGAGGACCTCCGGTCGACGCTGGCCCGGGCACGCGAGAGCCACGAGCAAGTCACCGAACGGGCCGAGGAGTGAACCTTAGGCCTCCACCGCTTCGACCAACAGCTCCGCGACGTCCACGATCTCGATATCCTCCTCGTAGCCGCCAGTTTTCCGGCCGTCCTCGTACATCGTCATGCACATCGGACAGGCCACGACGAACTTTTCGACCGACTCACCCGCCGCGGTGTCCTCGAGGGCCTCCCGGAGGCGTTCCTCGCTCGGTTTCGGCTCCTCGTCGAAGTCCATCCAGAGCCCGCCGCCCCCGCCGCCACAGCAGAACGAGTCCGCGCGGTTCCGCGGCATCTCGTGGAGGTCACACCCGGTCGCCCGGACCAGCTCCCGCGGCGCCTCGTACTCGTCGTTGAACCGACCCAAGTGACAGGGATCGTGATACGTGACCGTGTAGGCGAGCTCGGTGCCGTCCAGTCCCAGCCGTCCGTCCCGGACGAGTTCCTCGACGAGCTGGGTCCAGTGGAGCACGTCGATCGTGCCGTCGGCGTTCCAAGGCTCGGTCCGCTCGAAGGGCATCATGGGATCCTCGCCCCACGTGTCGAAATCGACGCTCGGGTATTCGTTGCGGAACGTGTTGAACGAGTGGGGGTCGGTGCAGACGATCGCGTCGAACTCGCACTGGTCGAACGAATCGACGAGCGTCCCCGCGAGTTCGAGAAAGAGGAACTCCTCCCCGATCCGGCGGATGTCGTTGCCGTCGTAGGTCTCGTCCTCGAACATGATGCCCACGGAGACGTCGGCCTCCTCGAGGAGCCGCGCCAGCGACCGCGCGACCTGCTTGTTCCGGTCGTCGTAGCTGGGGTAATCGCCGACGTACCAGAGGTACTCGACCGCCTGCTCGCGGGCGTCGACGAGATCGAAGGACAACTCCTCGGTCCAGTCGGCCCGGGTGCCCGGCTCGTCGCCGAAGGTGTTCCCGCGCTGCATGCAGTTGTTCAGCGTGTCCTGGACGGTGGGCGCCACGTCGCCCTGGTCGACGAGCTGGCGGTTCATGCGGGTAAATGAGCCCAGGTGCTCGATGTCCACCGGACACGCGTCCATGCAGGCCATACAGGCCATGCAGGATTCCATCGTCTCGGCGGCGATCACGCTCTCGCCCCCGTCGGCGATGATGGGTTGTGGCTCGGCGCCCGCATCGACGGCCTCCCGGTACCGCTTGAGATCCAGAATGACGTCCCGCGGATCGAGCGGCCGGCCGGAGGCCTTCGCCGGACACACCGACGAACAGCGCCCGCATTTCGTACAGGCGTCGTGGTCGAGCAACTCCCGCCACGTGAAGTCCTCGATGGATTCCGCGCTCGTCTCGTCGAGATCGGCGGGGATGTCCGGCAGGCGCCGCCCGGCGGTCGGCTCGTGGGTGATGACGTTCGCGAACGACGAGATCATGTGAAACGGCTTCGCGTACGGGATCCAGGCGATGAACCACAGCGCGATGAGCGAGTGTTGCCACCAGACGAACGGGTAGATCGCGGCGGCGCCCTCCGGCGTGAGCCCCCCGGCTTCCAGGAGCGAAGCGATCACGACGCCGACGAAACTGACCGATTCCTCCGCCCGGATCTCCTGGCCGACCATCGACACCCCTTCCGCGAGGAATCCACCGACCCCGAGCAGGAACAGCGCGCCGAGGAAGAGATCGTCCTCGCGGCCGGTATGTTTCCCCCACAGGCGGTGGTTGTGGACCACGTACCGTCGGTACATCGCCATCCCCACGCCGACGACGAACAGCAGTCCGAACAGGTCGACCACCAGCTGATAGGCGAGATAGAACTCCCCGACCCAGAACGATTCGTGGGCGATATGCTGGTAGACGTCCATGTCCAGCGCGAGGATCGCCGTCGCGATGAGCAACACGAGGAACCCCCAGAAGATCAGCGTGTGCATCAGCCCGGCGAACAGGTCCCGTTCGAAGTTTTTCCGGTTGCTGAGGACGTCAATCGCGGAAGCGACGATGCGCCGTGGGAGCCGATCGAGGCGGGCGAACGGATCCGCGCTTCCGGTCGTATACCGGGTGAACCGGCTGTAGAGGCCGTAGAGAAAAACGACGATCGCCAGTGCCGACAGGAACCAGAACAGGCCGCGCTGGAGGGGGCCGATCTCCCAAAACGTCTCGCGTGTGGCCTGCACGCTTGAGAGAACGACGGTCATGAGTATCCAGGCGTGGACCCGTCACATAACGGTTTGGCTCGTGGGCTGATGGCGGCGGACCGCCGGTATGGCAACACCTTTTTCCCCGCGCTCCTTGGAGGGGGCGCGCGATGGACGAAAAGACCCAGGAACTCCGGGACATCTTCATGGACGTGGCCGAGGACGAGACGGTCACGGAACGCCAGGAGGAATCTCCGGGGTCACTGGCCGACGAAGGATCCGCGGAGGAGCGCCTACGGGAGGTCCTCTCGGACATGCGGGATCGATACACCTTCCGCAGCGACCTCGAGGACGAGACGCTGCTCGCGATCATCCATGGGTTCTACGAGGGCAACTCCGACGACGCGCTCGCCGAGGAGCTCGGGGTGACGGCCCGGGACGTGTTTCACGCGCGAATGGATCTCCACCTGTTGAAAGAAACCGACCGGGACGCGCCCTGTGATTTCGACGAACTGCGGCGCGCGGCGGCGGACGGCGATCGGTCGGCGGCGGAGCTGTTGGGCGATGTCGATCCCGACCCGTATCTGGACGTCCTCGAGGCCGAGGAGGCGATGCGCCGGGCGAACTACCGGTTCCGCGACCAGTTCGACGATATCCTCGGCGACGGGGATCTCGAGGAACACCTGACTCGGAACGTGACCGACGACGGCCTCGAGGATGCGACCGAAGGGATGGAGATCGACACCGGATTCTGATGACGGAACACACTAGCCTCACGAACGCGTACTGACGGAGCAAGCGTCACTGGCCGACCCGCAAAGCATGGAAGAACACGTCTCCGGGTTTCGCGAGGAGGGGTCCTGGGCGGACATCGTCGAACACGGCGAGCGGATCAGCCGTGCCTTGCGGGAAGTCGGGATCGACGACGACCGCTTCGAGGAATGGGAGGAATGGCGCCCAAAGAGCCACGAGCGGATCGAAACCGACGTGAGCGAGAAGACCGCCGAGCAGGCCAGCGTCCCCGAAGGCGAAGGGGAACAGGCCGGCAAAAGTCCCGACGAGGACCTGCGCACGGCCGGCGAGCGGCTCACGGAATCGTACGAACAGCTCGAGGACGACGACGCGGAGGGGGCCGTGGAAAAATGGCACGACGCGATGGATTACGTCGGGCGAGCGGCCGACTCGGCCGGGCGGAAGGTGCTCCGGCGGGTCGAAAACACCGTCTATCAGAAGGTCATGACCCAGATCGCGCCGTATTATTTCGACAACGAGCTCGTCAGCGCCAACATCCAGCGGCTCCGTCGGGGCGAGGACGACGAGGAGCGCTTCCTCTTCGAGGTCAACGTCAACGACGACGAGCTCAAGGAGGACGTCTCGGCGCGACTCGCGGAGTACGAGGATACGATCGATCGCTGGCACGTCGACACCGAGAAGGCCGTCGAGACGGCCGAGGCAGCCGAAGGGGTCGACGTCACGCCGGAGGAACTCGAAACCACGACGGCCGATCCGCCGGACGAGGACCATCTCGCCGACGCCCGCCGACCGCCGGATCCGGACGAACCCTAGTCCGGCTGGTCGAGACGTTCGATCCGGGCTTTCATGATGCGGGTATTGTCGACCTCCTCGACCGTGATTCGGACGTCATCGTACGCGATCTGCTCGCCCTCCTCGACGAGGCGGCCGACCCGGTTGAAGATGAACCCGGCGATGGTTTCGAACTCCTCGCCCTCGGGCAGTTCGATGCCCATGACCTCGTTGATCTCGTGGATGTTGACCTCCCCGCGGGCGACGACGACGTCCTCGGCACGCTCCTCGATCGGTTCCTCCTCGCCGCCGGCGAGGAACTCGCCGACGACCTCGTCGACGAGGTCCTCCACCGTGATCAGTCCCACGGTCGTGCCGAACTCGTCGATCACGATGACCATCTCGATCCGGGATTCCCGCATCTCGCGGAGCAGCTCGTCGACGTTCTTGCTCTCCGGGACGTGCAACGTCGGTTCGACGACGGTGGAGAGATCGACGTCGTCGTGCTCGCCGTACTCGCGTTCGCGGATCAAGTCCCCCAACGAGACGATCCCGATCACGTTGTCCAGACTCCCCTCGTAGACGGGGAGGCGTTCGTGCCCGCTCTGGACACACGTCTGGATTGCGCCCTCGAGCCCCTCGTCGGTGGATACGGCCTCGACGTCCAGCCGTGGCGTCATGACCTCCTTGGCGAT